>NZ_JAFFZF010000079.1:0-6739 GCF_016924115.1 Gordonia sp. BP-119 | reverse complement strand
CCGGCTCATCGGCATCCTCCACGGCTGCCTCAAACACCGCACCCTCTACAACGAACACACCGCCTGGAACCACCGCGCCAACCTCGCCGCTTGACACCTTGCACCCCTGGGATGTCTTCGTGGCTCGCTTCGCTCGCACCTCAGGGAGCATAGAAATCGGACGCTCACCTCAGGGAGCATAGAAATCGGACGCTCACCTCAGGGAGCGGGGGTGATCAGTTCGACAGGCCGGCGTCCTTGCTGCCGTAGGCATCTCGGAGCCGTGGCTTGACGACCTTCCCCCCGGCGTTGCGTGGGAGTTCGTCGATGATCACCAGGTCCTTGGGGTGCTTGAACCGCGCGAGGTTCTCGTTGAGGTGCGGCTCGAGATCGGCGAGGGTGAGGTCCTCGACGCCTTCGGCGAGCACGACCACGGCGACCGGCACCTCGCCCCACTTCTCATCTGCGCGACCGATGATCGCGGCCTCGGTGATGCTCGGATGGCTGAACAGGACGTTCTCGACTTCGGCGCAGTAGATGTTCTCTCCGCCCGAGATGATCATGTCCTTGGCCCGGTCGACGACGTACAGAAAACCCTCCTCGTCCTGACGCACGAGGTCACCTGAGTGAAACCAGCCGCCGCGGAACGCTTCTGCGGTTGCCTCGGGCTTGTTCCAGTAGCCGATCATCATGTTGGGCCCGCGATACACGATCTCGCCGACCTCACCGGGCTTCACGTCGTTCATGAGCGGATCGACGATGCGCGCGGTGACCGCCGGGACAACCTTGCCGATGGAGCCGAGCTTGCGCAGTGCGTCCTTGCCCTCGAGGATCGTCGTCACCGGCGACATCTCGGTCTGACCGAACGCGGTCATGTTGGCGGCCTCCGGGAAGGATTCGTTCATCGCGTTCAGCACGGTGTCCGACGCCGGGGCCGCGCCCCAACTCATCGTGCGCAGCTTGAGCTTCCGGGGACGCGCTTTCTGCGCCGCACACACGGCCTGCCACTGAGCCGGGACCATGAAGACCGACGTGACGCCTTCGCGCTCCAGCGTGTCGAGCATGGTGTCGGGATCGAAAGCCCCGAGCGGGTGGAGCACCGCGCGGATCCCGCGGTAGAAGATCGGTGCGAAGCCGCCGATCCCCGCGATGTGGAACAGCGGCGGCACGATCGAGGCGACGTCATCGAAACCGGACTGTGCCCCGGCCGTGGCGATCGTCGTCACCGCCTGCGCCTGGATGTTCTGATGGGTGAGCATGGCGCCCTTGGGCTTTCCGGTGGTGCCCGAGGTGTACATGATGGCGGCGACGGTGTCCTCGGGCACGTCGACCTCCGGCAGGTCCGACGCTCCCTCGGCCAGCAGGGTCTCGAAGTCGAGATGGTCGGCGTTGTCGCTGCCGTCGACGACGATGATGGTCTCGATCTGACCGGTCGACCCGGCGACCGCGTCCGCGATCGGAGCGAGGAGGGTCTCGGTGACGACGACCTTCGCACCGCTGTCGGTGACGAGATAGGCAACCTCGGCGGGGCTCATGCGGATGTTGACCGGTACCGGGATGGCGCCGATGAGAGTGGCCCCGAGAATCGCCTCGATGTACTCGGTGC
Organism: Gordonia sp. BP-119; assembly: GCF_016924115.1. Taxonomy (NCBI): domain Bacteria; kingdom Bacillati; phylum Actinomycetota; class Actinomycetes; order Mycobacteriales; family Gordoniaceae; genus Gordonia; species Gordonia sp. BP-119. The sequence continues at coordinate 5,154 of NZ_JAFFZF010000079.1, read as the reverse complement.
GGTTGAGCAGGGCCATCAGAACCCGATCACCGAACTGGACACCCCGCCGATGGAGTGCGGCTCCGAAGGCGCGCGACCGGTCGTCGAGTTCCTTCCAGGTCGTGTTCTTGTCGAGGTAGGTGATCGCCGTGTTGTCCGGGGTCATCATGGCGTGCCGGCGGACCTGGTTGTTCCAGTGATTGCGGCGCGAGCGGTACGGCTCGGTGGTCAGATCATTCGTGACCTCGGCACTTGCAGTCATGACTGCCTCCATTCGTCGAGCGAGGCTCGACCCGTTGTGAAGCCCTCGGTGAGGGTCCGGCACTGTTGTGTCCCGAGTCACACATTAGGTCGTCGGTGTTGCCAGAATCAGGCATTCCCGCCGTTTGGTTACACCCGGCCGACGCCACCCTCGACCGTGCGCCGTTTTCCGTCGGGCTCGCGACGATGCCTACTCAACCTCGCGCCCACGTCGTCGCAGATACTTTCGCGCTCGCTCGTCGCCGGTGAGCTCGGCGGCCCGCTCGAAGTGCTCACGCGCCACGTCGGAGTGCCCGACCCGAACCAGCAGATCTGCCTTCGCCGCGTGGAACGGGCCGAAACCCGCGGCGTCACCACCTAACTCGTCAAGCAGGGATAGTCCATCTGCGGGAGAACTCGCCCGCCCGACGATCGCAGCGTGGGCGATCCGCGCACCAAGCGTCGGCGCCACGGCCATGAGCGCGGACGACAGCGACTGTAAAGCGGCCCAGTCGACGACACCGGTGCGTGCGCGGTCGGCATGGACGGACTGCATCGCGGCCTCGAGCTGGAACCGCCCGTGCGGCCGGCCGAACGCCCATGCGCGTCGAAGCATCGCTTCCCCGTCCCGGATGAGCGCGACATCCCAGGTGGCCGGATCCTGCTCCTCGAGCGGGATGAACGGGCCGGTCCGTGCCGGCGCCCGCGACAACGACAGCGCGATCAGCGCAGCGAGACCCCACGCCTCAGGATCGTCGAGCAGCGCGGCGAGCGTGACGGCCAGGTGCAGCGACTCCCCCGCCATCGATTCGACGGTGTCGGGATCGGTCCCGTCGGCGTCGTTCCACGCGATCGCGAAACACCCATAGACCGCTTCCAGCACAGCGGGAAGTCGCTCCGGCATCGCCGCGCGGTCGGGAACGACGAACGGTATCCGGGCGTCGCGGATCCGGCGCTTGGCTCGCACGAGGCGCTGCGACATCGTTGCCGGGGCGACCGCGAAGGCGATGGCGATGTCGGCGGCCTCGAAGCCGAGCGCCGACTGCAACATGAGCGGCGTGCGGGTGGCGGCGTCGATGGCCGGATGGGCGCAAGTGAACAGCAACTCGAGCCGCTTGTCGGGAATGGCGTCGGGGTCCACATCGTCGAAGGGGGTCACGGTGGTTGCTCCGGGAGAGATGGTGTCGTCGAGGATCTTCGACGTACGGTGCGCCGCCGACTTCCAGACGTCGCGCAGCTGATTGCGTGCGGCCGTGAGCAGCCAGCCTTCCGGGTTCGCGGGCACCCCATCTGACGGCCACGAGGTGAGCGCACGTTCGAAGGCGGTTGCCAGGGCATCCTCCGCGAGAGCGAGATCCCCCGACGCGGCGGCGAGAAGCGCCACCAGCCGCGAATACGACTCGCGGGCAGCATGTTCGGCGGCGGTGTGCGCTTCTCGTCGGGTCATGCGTTAGGTGTCCACGCACCATCGACGGTGTAGGTCGCGCCGGGCCTGACCTCCACGACACCCCACTCGATCGGCGGTGCCTGACGCGCCCACTCGATTGCGGCGTCGAGATCGTCGACATCGATGACGACGGTTCCGCCGAGCTGTTCCTTGGTGTCGGCGAAGGGGCCGTCCTGAACGACGAGCCGACCGTCGACCTTACGCAGCGTCGTCGTGACGTCCGAGTGCTGTAGGACTTCGGCACTCACGAGCACGCCGGCGTCCTGGAGGGCCGTCGTGTAGGCGGCGAAGGCGGCCTGGCCCTGAGCGATGGCTTCCTCACCGAGGGTCGACGCGTCCATCTCCGGGTAGTGCAGCAGCAGCGAGTAATGCATGATCTGGCCTCTCGTTCAGCGGGCCGCTCGTCGGTCCGTGTGCAGTGATGACGAGCGTGCCGGACGCCATTCGACACATTCGGCACATCGTTCTTCGATTACCGCTGCCCTAATCCGAAGGAAGCGCATAACTCCTGCTCCCTGAGGTGCGAGGAGCGCAAGCGACGAGCCACGAAGGGCCCGGCGAGACAAGTTGCCACACCCTTCGTGGCTCGCTTCGCTCGCACCTCAGGGAGCATTCCTTTGGGACGTTCACGAGTGTTTTTTATTGGTCACGATGGCCGCCAGGCCGCAGATACTGAGGAGGCCCGGAGCTTGCGGAGGGCCGTGTCCCCCCGCTCCCTGAGGACGCCCGGAGCTTGCGGAGGGCCGTCACGAAGGGTCATCGAACAGGGCCATCACGAACGGCCAAGCCGGTCAGCGCGGGCCGCGGCATCGGGCCACATCGCAGGGCATCGGAGACCGGGTACCGTCGCGAGCTCGAAGTGCCACCACTCGTTGGCGAAGGTTCGGCACAGGCCCCAGCGGTAACCGGTTCGTTCGAGCCAAGCGGCGCCTTCCCGGGGGCCGACGTCGATGGCGTGGCCGCTCACATGTGGCGACTCCTCCGCCGGCAGGACCCACCGTCGAGCGGCTTCCGGGCTGCCGTAGGTCGCGATCGCATCGCGCCACATCTGACGCTGCTCCGCGTCTGTCCGCTTACCGGACGTAATCCACAGCGAGACCCCCTGTGCCCGTGCGCTGTTCGACGCCTGCTGGTACGCCACCGCCAGCGCTGGATCGAGGCCGGCGGTGGGCGGCGCGGCATTCGCCGGTACGCCGCCGAGTCCGGATAGCAGCAGGGCCCCGAGTAGGGCGGTACAGATGACCGTGATTCGCCGGGCCGCGATGTCGATGAACCTCATGACCGCAGTAAACCGTACGACCGACGCCTATCGCATCGAACCGTCGGAGCTATTACCGTTTACTGCGGGTGGGCCGCGTGCGAGCCTGTGGAGGGTCGGAAAAATGAAGAAGCGTCTGGTGGTCTGTTGCGACGGCACGTGGAAGTCGTCGAAAGACCCACGAATTTCGAATGTCGAGAAGATCGCCCGAGCCGTCACCACCGATGCCGACGACGGCGCTGTGCAGCTGGTCCATTACGTCAACGGCGTGGGAACCGGGTCGGGCTGGTCTGACCGCGTCATCGGCGGGGCGTTCGGTCGCGGCCTCGATGCCAACCTGATCGATGCCTACCGATTCCTCGCTCTGAACTACGAGCCCGGCGATGAGATCTTCGTCTTCGGGTTCAGTCGCGGCGCATACACTGCACGGAGTCTCGGGGGCATGATCTGGCACATCGGCCTTGTCACCCCGCTCGAACTCGCGCAGCACCCAACCGAGAACCTGTTTGAAACAGTCCTGCGGTACTACCGGATGAAGGGGGAGGATCGTCCGGCGAAGACCCCAGGCGCCCCGGTGCCGGTCAAGTTCATCGGGGTCTTCGACACCGTCGGTGCGCTCGGCGTTCCCGGCATCACCCGCGTCAAGCACAAGTTCCACGACGTGAAGCTCGGCAAGAACGTCGCAGTGGCCAGGCAGGCGCTCGCCATCGACGAACGTCGGCTGACATTCGATCCCTGTGTCTGGGAAGTCGACAAGGCAGATGAGGGCGAGATCGACGTCAAACAGGTGTGGTTCGAGGGGGTCCACTCCGACATCGGCGGTGGTCTGGCGGTCACCGAACCGTCGGAATTGAGTCTGTCCTGGATGGTGCGCGAGGCGGAACTTGCGGGCCTGCAGTTCTGCTACAAGCGATTCACGCCTATCAGCTTCCCCATCGACCCGTCGAACGAGAAGTACGCGACCAACAAGTCGATGAACGCTGCGTACCGCATCGTCAACATCTTCAAGCTCGCGTTCGGCCCGCTGCGGATGCGCGGAGAAACCGTGCGTCACAAGGGTCAGTCGCGATTGCTCGAGGCGAACAAGAATGATCCAGCAAGGCCGCTGTACATAGCCGCGCCCGCGCTCACTCGGTGGACTGACGACATCGGGTCACGCAAGAAGAGGGCGACGAACATCGGCGCGTGGGAAGAGCTGATCAAGGACCTATCGGTCCGCGCGGTCGACATTCCTCCGCTCGAGGCGCCGGTGACTACCCGACAACCGGCATCCCCCGCGTCTGAGTCGCTACTTCCACAGCAATAGTCACTGCGGGGCAACGTCTTTCGTTGCAGCGATCTGGATCAGATTGCCGCACGTGTCGTCGAAGACCGCTACGACCGCAGGTCCGATATCGGTCGGTTCCTGGGTGAACTCCACGCCGAGGCCCCGTAGCCGCTCGTACTCGGCCTGCACATCGTCGACGGCGAACTGCGCCAACGGGATTCCGTCTTCGATGAGCGCGTCCCGGTAGGGCTTGACTGCGGGGTGGCCAGACGGTTCGAGAAGAAGTTCCATCCCCTCGGGATCGTGCGGGGAGACCACCGTCAACCACCACGTGTTCTCGCCCATCGGAATGTCATGGCGGGTCGTGAATCCGAGTATCTCGGTGTAGAACTCGTGTGCCTTGCGCTGGTCGTCGACGAAGACGGACATCAGTGTCATTCTCATGGGAGGTCCTTTCGAGGGGCGGGCCACCGCTCGGCGATCTCGCCGAGCGGTGCGGGGTCGAAGTAGTGGAATTTGGAGCGTCCGCGCTTCTCGGTGTGGACGAGTCCGGCCGTCTCCAGCACGCCGAGGTGCTGGGAGATCGCCTGTCGGCTCAGGTTTAGCCCACGCCGAGACGTGAGACGACCGCAGATCTCGAACAACGTCTGGCCGTCCCGTTCGACCAGGTCGTCGAGGATTGCTCGCCTCGTCGAGTCATCGAGTGCATGGAACACGTCGGCCACACCTGACGATAGGCAAGTCGCTACTTGCATGTCAATGGTACCGCCGCCCCCACCGCTTGCTTCCTAGTCCGAGTTGCGAAGGCCGCGGCCAACGCCGCTCCCTGAGCAGCCTATGAGGGTTTGTGTCAATGGGGTCCTGTGATGGGTGTGGGCGTGGGGGTGTGGCCCGGCGGCCGGTGGCCTGTCGGGATGGGTGTGTGGGTGGGTTCGAGCGGGCCGGGGTCGTGCCGGGCGCGGG
>NZ_JAFFZF010000078.1:0-6820 GCF_016924115.1 Gordonia sp. BP-119 | reverse complement strand
ACCGAGCGGCTGCACTCATCGATCGGCTACTGCCCGCCCATTGAGTACGAGAGGCGCTACCGTGAGACAGCCACCTCCGAGATGGCGGTGGCCTAAACGAGGTCTCCATCCGATCCAGGACGGTTCACAGCGGCTGCCCCAGGGTTCGGGTCCGGCACTGCGATCCGGGGCGCTCGAAGGTATTTCCGGCGGCGACCATGATGGCGCCGGTACTGAGCAGCGCGGTCTCTTGCTGCGAGGTCTGGGTGGCCATCGGTTGCAGCGGGTGGCGTTCCACGCCGCGTTGGGCTTTGGCCGGCATCAGCACGGCGGGGAACTCGGCGAACTTCTGGCGGCATCGTTCGGCGCGGGCCATGGTCGCCGGGGCCAGCGGTTTGGTCCGCTCGCCGATCCGGGTGCCCAGGTGGGTCAGGTCCAGGGCGGTCAGCGATGGTGTGGTGGTGGGGGAGACCTCGCCGAAGCAGCGCGGGCAGCGGTAGTTGTACTGCTTGCCGTAGCGCACCGATCCGCTGGCGGGCACGCCGGTCTTCCACGCCCACATCGCCTCGACGGCCTCATCGCAGGGGCCGCACCACGCCTGGGGGCGGTGGTCGAGGTCGGGGGCGGGCAGTGTGCGGTCCCAGAACACGATGTAGAGCCGGTCCCGGCTCTGGGGGACGCCGAAGAACATCGAGTTGAGGTAGAGCACCTTGTGTTCGTAGCCGAGCTTGGTGATCTCGCGCAGCCACCACCGATACGTCGACCCGTCGCCGACCTTGCGTCGGCCGGGGACCGCTGGTCCCCAGGACTGCAATTCGGTGGTGCATTCGACCAGGATCAGCAGGGGGTGGTGCTGATCGGCGTAGTGCAGCACGCAGTTGGCCGTTGCGCGGTCCCGCTCGGACCGGGTGGCGCGTTCCTCGAACTCGGGGTCGTCGAGGTCGAACAACGTCAGTCCCTGTTCGTAGGCACGCTGGGTGTTGGCCTGGGAGTGGTTGGTGCAGGTCACCCCGGCGACCAGTAGGTCGGCTGCCGGGAGTTCACGCACCGAGTGGTAGGTGTCGGAGTCGGTGTTGATCAGATCAGCGATCCAGTGCTCGACGTGCGGATGGTTGGCCTCGTGCACCTCGACCTTGTAGCGGTTGTGGTTGGCCCCGACGATGGTGTCGAAACCGGCGGCCTCGATGCCCTGGGTGAATCCGCCAAATCCTGAGAACAAGTCCAGCGCGGTCGGATTGTCGTGGCGGAATCGTCTGCGGCGCAGCGCCGGTCGGTGTTCCGCTGTCTTCGAGATGATGTGCCCCATGATCGTCGTTTCCTCGCTCATTCCATCCTTAGTGGTTGCCTATAGACTACCATTAACGGTAGCCTATAGGCAACCACTGAGGCACGGAGGAAAGAAGGAGCAGCACATGGCCACGACCACCGAAAACACCTGCGCGGCAACACCGATGAGCGTTCATGCGCGAGCAATCGCCGCAGGCATCGAGCGGTGGCGCCAAGCCTGCGACCTCGCAGGCAATGTCGACGCTGAACATGACGCGGCCGCCGCCCTCGTCGGGCTGGTCGAGCAAGCGATGCCCGAACTGGCGCGCACCGAGGTTGTCGAGCGGTCGTATCTGGTACGCCGGGTGCAGCGCTACGTCGGCCCGCTGCCCGAGCAGTGGGCAGCGATGGACGATTCCGAGCGCGACCAGTACGTCTGTGACCACTGGCCGGCTGTCGAGGAGTTCGACGAGCACATCGACGACGACCAGCTGACTCTGACGATCGTGAAACCCGCGCAGTGAGCAGCTGTCCCGCGCCGACCGGGCGCACCGCCGTCGTGCTGCCGCCCGTGGCGACCTCGCCGGTAGGCTCAGCCACGCCGAGTGCGCCCGCCGACCTGGCGGGCGACAGGGGAGGAGGAGCCGTCATGGCCGTCGACATCGACGAACCTGCATTGCTACGCGCTCTCGGAGAAGCGATCACGACTCGCCGCGAGGAACTGGGCCTCAGTCAGCGGGCCCTGGGTCTCGAGGCCGGCGTCGAGCGCAACATGCTGCGCGGCGTGGAAGACGGATCGCGGCGAGCAACCATCATCACCCTGGCGCGCATCGCCGAAGCGCTGAAAGTGCCGATCTCGCAACTACTTCACCAGATCGGGCACTAACCCTCCACGACCCTCAGTGAAGACCCACACCGGCTGGTCGCCGTCGCGCGTAACCAGGACGGAGGGGAGGGGGCTGCACATTCGGGGGAGCTCGCCGCCCTCCCCTCCTATCCTGTGAGGAACGATCTTCGGTTTGGGTGTGGCAACTCAGAAGAACGTCCTTCGTGATCGGTGGTGGTGATCGGTGGTCAGATGTCGCCGGTCGAGGCGATCGCGAAGGTTCGTGTGCGACGTGCTCGCAACCAGTTCTGGTCCTTGTTCCAGAGCGTGAGCACTTTACGGGCCAACTCGACGTTGTCGGGCTGGTCGTCGATCGAGCTGGCGAGCCCGGCGTAGAACGTCTCGTAGTCGAGGTTATGAGTGAGACGGACTCGTCGTCGACGGGCTCGGGCGTCAACGCGCAGGAGAGCCGCGAACTCACGGGGTGTCAGGACGCTGTGGGCCGAAGGCAAGTTCATGAGGGGATCTCTCCTCGCGGGGTGGGTGTGACAGTTCGCGTGGCCTTTGAGAGCAAACCTGTTGCTGGTCACTGATAAGTCCACATGGTGGTCTCCTGATGGTCTAGTTGAGCGCCAGCGTGCTGACCGTGGCCACGATGGCTACAGCGATGAGCGCGAGGATGGGGTTGACCATGCTTGCGGGCTGCCGCGGCGGCGGTGTCGGCCCAGGGTGGCGCCTGGTGAACTCTGCCTCGTGGCCGGCGGGTGCGAGCGGGGCGTCTGGATCGTTGATGCGCATACCGTGTGCGGCGAGTGCGTCGTACCAGGCGTCGTCATGCCAGTCTTCTGTGTGGCCTTCGGCGAGGGCTCGCTTCCGGGCGCGGAGTAGGCGTTGGAACCAACCGAAGTTGCCGATGGGGAATCTCCATAAGGCGATGACGGCGATCGCGAGGACTATGACGGCCACGTTGAGGGACCAGATCACCCAGTTCATGTTTCTCCTTGTAGGTCGAAGGGCCCTTCTTCGAGAGCGATTCGGGTGTTGTCTTTGTGTGTGCATAACATGCCGCACCGACGCCGTGGCGTGCATCGCGCGCCCGAATCGCCCGTCAGCTGGGTCATCGTTGCAGTTGCGGGCGCTTGGCCTGGGTGTCGAGTTGGCGTTGCACGGACTCGGCGACGAGCGCCCGGACCGGCGGGATGCGTCGTGCGCCGGCTTCGGCGATGAGTGTGGTGATGCGGTCGAGCAGGTTGTCGCGGTAGGCGTCGGTGATGGTGGGGTCGAGCGCCTGGTCGAGCAGTTTGCGTGCTCGGGTGAGTTTTTCGCGTTTGGCGGGTTGGAGGCTCAGGCCGGTGTCGCGGGCGTGGCGTGAGGCGGTGTTCCATGCGTCGCGGGCTGCCAGGGCGGTGGTGACGGCTCGCTCGGCGAGGTCTCTGTCCAGGGGCCGGGAGTCGTAGGCGGCGGCGCGGGCGGCGGTGTAGGCGTCGAGGAACGCCGCGGTGTGGGGGTCGTTGGTGTCGTCGAGGAGTGGGCGGGTGAAGAGCCGGTCTGCGAGGTCGGCGTGATAGGCGGCGTAGTCGGCGTCGATGGTGCCGAGGACGTCGGCCGCCTTGGTCCATTGAGCGCGTGTGCTCTTCACCAGAACGTCTCGGCGAGAACGTGCTTGGCTCACTTTGTGGTAGGCGAGAACCGCGACAGCGATGACGATGAGGCTGGCCGCGACGGCTCCGCAGATGATCCACAGCGTCGTGTAGTCGGTGGGCGCCTCGGGTGCCGACGGTGTCTGCTCGATCGGGGTCTGCTCGGTCGGGGCGGGGGCCGGCGGCGTCGGCGCGGGGGGCGCGTCGGTGGTTGGCTGCCTGTCCTGATCCGGGTCGGGGCCGACCAGAGTCAGAACGGCTCCGACGGAGGAGAGGATGACACCGCCGATCGCAAGTGGAGCGACGGTGGCGGCGACTTCGCCCGTTTGCTTCGCGATGGCGGCCCGCAGGCCCGCCCCCAACAGGATGAGCACCCCGATGATCGAGGCTCCCCATCCGAGGTTGGACGCGACCTGCATGAAGGCCTCTGGGGCTTCAGGTGTGAGGGTGGTGGCGTCGGCCAGGACTCCGGAGATTGTGAACTCCATTCGTTCACCGTCCCTTTCGGTGATCCACAGTCACCATGGGGGCAGTGAACTCGAGAAGTCGCTGCCGGAATCCATCATCGAACGCCGAGGTCGGCGGGTAGTGCGCAAGGACCGCCGCAGCCGTGCTCTCCCGGGCATCCGGGGTGATGCGGCGAATGGTGTGGTCGGCGGCGAGATAGCCCGAGGCTTGTTCGATTAGAGTGGCGCATTGGTGCATGTCACGGCCCTTTCCGTGGTGTGCGTCGGGTCCGTGGGTGTTCCAGCACCCGCGGACCACTCTTGTTTCTGCCCGAGTCGGCAGCGAAGGTTCACCACCAAACATCAGCGGTGATGGTTTTAGTCTACATGCGTGTGGGATATAGTCAACACGGTGGAGAGACTTCAGGAGCTGGGCCAGCGTGTGCGCGACGCGCGAACCAGCCGCGGTCAGACGCAGGCCGAAGTAGCCAAAGCTGTTGGCGTGCACCGCACCCACCTGTCGGCGATCGAAGCCGGGCGCGAGAACATCACCATCGGAACGCTCTACCGGATAGCCGACCACTTCGGCATTGCCGCCTCGCGCCTACTGCCCGACTGATTCAGCGAGACTGTCGGACCTTCATGAAAAGGTAACTGCGAGTCGACGACCTGGGACAACGCCGCACAGCAGGCAACAAGCGACGCAGGAGGAACCTGATGTTCACCGGATTGACCAACACCATCGTCAACCTCTTCACCCCTGGCGGCGAGTCGGGCGCCAATGCCATGGAGGCTGGCTATCCGATGGCAATGTTCCATGTAGCCGGCGGGCCCGTCATCACCGTCACCGCGAACGGACGCAACGACCAGGACAGGCGCGTGCTCGATCAGTTTGATGTTCCGAGGGAGGGACGCGGACGGAAAAAGGCCGCACTCGCCGCGATCAATGCCCACGGCTACGAGCTCGCCGGCCCGCCGTTGCGGGTCGGGAACCCGGCGATGTACGTCGCACCCGTCTTGCGTGTCAGGCGGCCGCGTTGAATCAAGCGGTAACGGCCGGATTCGTCTGGCAGATCCTGCTCCTGGGCGGTCTCGTCTACTGGTCGAGATTCGGCGCGGCAGCGGTCATCGACGCAGCGACACAGCCCGTTCGGGCGGTGCGCTGGCAGCCGCACCCTGAACTCGGACCTACTCCGTCGCCCGCCCGGTTCAAGTGGGTCATCGGATTCGTCGGCGCGGCCTTTCTGCCTGTCGGCGTGCTCGTCGCCGCCTTCTGCGCGGTCTGGCGGATTATCGCCAGTTCGTGGCCGCCAGGTGTCTTCGTGAGTGCAGGTTGGACAGTAGCCGTTCTCGGTTGGCTGACACTGCTGATGGTCGGCGAAATGTCGATCGCCAAAGAGCTCGGACCAGGCCGCACAATTCGTGCAGCTCTGCACCGTCAGCACCACCGCGACCTCCTCGGTTCGTGACCATGAGCGGTGCGCAGTGAGCGTCAGGCTTGCCCAGCAACCACTCTCAGCGCGCCAGCCCGCATCTAGAATGTCGTCACGTTGCGTAGGATTTCGTCACTGGTGACGAATCATAGAGCGCAGCAACACCTTTCGCCGATAATCTACGTTATGACATCACGACAGTCCCGCATCGGCTGCCAGCACATGGTGACGGTGGTGCCGTCGGGTCCGGTGGTGAGTGCGTTGGTGTCGCTGAGCACGGTGATGAGTGCTAGTCCGCGGCGGCGGAAGCGCTCTGAGGGGGACTGTCGTGAGAACGGTGTAAGTGGCCTTACCGCCCTCGGTGTGTCGGGGGCAGGAAGGTCGCATCATGACCGACACTCTGGTGGCTGTGGAGCCATCTGATGAACACGATGACGGGATCGTCGAGGTGCCTGCGGACCGCAGCGTCGATGAACTCGAGGTAGCCCGCGAGCTGGTCCGCCAGGCCCGGGAGGCCGGGGTCCGCCTGACCGGTCCGGATGGGTTGCTCAAAGCGATGACCAAAACGGTGCTCGAGACGGCGCTCGATGAAGAGATGTCTGAGCATCTCGGTTACGACAAGCACGACCAGCGTGGTCGCGGGAGTGGCAACTCGCGCAACGGGTCTCGGTCGAAGACCGTGCTGACTGATGCGTGTGGGCAGGTCGAGATCGATGTCCCGCGGGATCGGGCGGGCACCTTCGAGCCGCAGATCGTGAAGAAGCGCCAACGCCGCTTGACTGATGTGGATGAGGTGGTGTTGTCGCTGTATGCCCGTGGGCTCACCACCGGTGAAATCAGCGCCCATTTCGCCGACATCTACGGTGCTGCGGTCTCCAAAGACACGATCAGCCGGATCACCGACCGGGTGCTCGAAGAGATGGCCACCTGGCATGCCCGTCCGCTCGAACGCGTCTACGCCGCGGTGTTCATCGACGCCATCCATGTCAAAATCCGCGATGGGCAGGTAGGGCCCCGGCCGATCTACGCCGCGATCGGGGTGGATCTGGCCGGGCATCGTGACGTGCTCGGGATGTGGGCAGGTGAAGGCGATGGTGAGTCGGCAAAGTACTGGCTGGCGGTGCTTACCGAGCTGAAGAACCGGGGTGTAGCCGACATCTTCTTCCTCGTCTGCGACGGGCTAAAAGGCCTGCCGCAATCGGTCGGGGCGGTCTTTCCCGACACGGTGGT
>NZ_JAFFZF010000077.1:0-8471 GCF_016924115.1 Gordonia sp. BP-119 | reverse complement strand
TGGGCAGGTCGAGGTCGATGCGTTGACTGCCGTACTCGCGACCAGGTTGCCGGAGTACATGGTGCCGGCGATGTTCGTGTCTCTCGAGGCTCTGCCGCTCAACGCCTCGGGCAAACTCGACCGCAAGGCACTGCCCGCTCCCGACATCGCGGAGAGGACGCAGACGTACCGCGCGCCGAGCACCGCGGCAGAGACGGTCCTCGCGCGAATCGTCGCCGACCTTCTCGGCATCGAACAGGTGGGCGTGGACGACTCGTTCTTCGCCCTCGGCGGCGACAGCATCATGTCGATCCAGCTGGTCTCTCGGGCCAAGCGCGAGGGTATGGTCCTGCGTCCGGCAGATGTCTTCGAACAGAAGACGATTGCCGCTCTTGCCCGTATCGCCGAGGTGGGTGCCGCGGCGACCGTTCTCGAGGAGCTGCCCGGCGGTGCTGTCGGTCAGCTGCCGCTCACGCCGATCATGCACTGGATGATCGAGGACCTGCGCCGCTACGACGAGTTCGCGCAGTCGGTTCTCGTCACCGTTCCGGCCGGCGTCACCGAAGCAGGCCTGCGGTCGGCCGCGCAGATCCTGCTCGACCACCACGACATGCTCCGGTCCAGGCTGGTGCGCTCCGACAACGGTGCACACCTCGAGGTCGCCCCGGCGGGCGAGGTCTCCGCCGAGGACCTACTCACCCGGGTCGGCACCGACGCGCTTCCGGGAACCGACTCTTTCGCCGCCCTTGCGCAGGAGCACTTGCGCCGTGCTGCAGCCGATCTCGACGTCGAGCGCGGCGTCACCATCCGGTTCGTGTGGTTCGATCTGCCCGGTGACGTGCCGGGCAGGCTCCTCGTCGTCGCACACCACCTCGTCGTCGACGGGGTGTCCTGGCGGGCACTGCTCCCAGACCTCGCGCTCGCGTGGTACCGCGTCGCCGACGGTGCAACCGTCGAATTGTCCTCGAAGGGAACGAGTTTCCGGCGCTGGGCAACCGGGTTGGCGGATGCGGCGGCGGGCCGGTTCGCCGAACTGCCGCTGTGGCAGGGCATTCTCGCCGACCCCGATCCGATACTGGGATCGCGGGCCTTCGACCCAGAACTCGACACCGTCTCCACCGTTGCGGACCTGCGGGTCGAGCTCGAGGGCCCCGTCGTCGAGAGCGTTCTCGGTCGCCTTCCCGCGGTCGTCCACGGTTCGGTCAACGACGGCTTGCTCGCCGCGCTGGCCCTCGCCGTCGCCCGCTGGCGCCGCGATCGCCGGAGCGATGCCGATTTCGTCCTGGTGACCCTCGAGGGGCACGGTCGCGAGGAGCAGGCCGTGCCCGGAGCAGACCTGGCCAACACGGTCGGCTGGTTCACCACTTCGTTCCCGGTGCGCCTGGAACTCGACGCCGTCGACATCGACGACGCCTTCGCCGGCGGCCGCGCCGCGGGATCGGCGATCAAGCGCGTCAAGGAACAACTGCTCGCGATCCCCGATCACGGCATCGGCTACGGTATGCTGCGCTATCTCGCCGAGGACTCGGCCGCGGCGTTGCGCGGTCTCGCGACGCCGCAGATCGGCTTCAACTACCTGGGACGCGTCAATACGACGGGTGACCAGACGGCGGACTGGATGCCCGACACCTCCGTCGCCGGCCTCGGCGGCGCGCGTGACGAAGACATGTCGGCGCCGACGATCCTCGACATCAACGCATCGGCCGTCGACACCGCGGCCGGGACCCGGCTCGGTGCAACGTTCTCCTATGCGACCGGCGTGCTGACCGGCGAGCAGGCGCGCGAGATCGCCGATCTATGGGTCGAGGCGCTGACCGCGCTGGCGACATACGCCGACACCCCCGGTGCCGGCGGGCGCACGCCGTCGGATCTGCCACTGGTCGCCATCGATCAGGCCGGTGTCGAACACCTGGAGGCGCGGTATCCGGATCTGACCGATGTCTGGTCGCTCTCGCCGCTGCAGGAAGGACTGCTCTTCCACGCGCAGTTCGCCGGCGAGCATCTCGACGCGTACATGGTGCAGACGGTTCTCGACCTCGAGGGTGCGGTCGACGCCCAGCGCCTTCGGGCTGCGGGCCAGGCCCTGCTGCGCAGGCACGCGAACCTGCGGGTCGCCTTCGACACCGTGTCGGGTGAACCCGTGCAGGTGGTGCCGGCCGACGTCGAACTGCCCTTCGATGAAATCGATCTCAGCGGCGCCGACGACATCGAGGCCGCCTACGACCAACTGCTCGCCGCCGATCGCGCGCGCGGTTTCGACATGGCGACCCCGCCGCTGGTCCGGTTCACCCTCGTCGATCTCGGTGGCGGACGGTACCGGATGCTGTCGACGAACCACCACGTGCTCCTGGACGGCTGGTCGACCCCGCTGCTGCTGAAGGACCTGCTGTACCTGTACGCAACCCGGGGCGACGCCTCCGCGCTTCCCGCGCCGGGTGAGTATCGCGACTTCCTCGCATGGCTGGCCACGCGGGACCGTGAGGCCTCGCTCGCTGCATGGCGCAACGCTTTCGCCGGACTGGACGAGCCGTCGTTGCTCGCGGCCGGGGAGGGTGACGGATCGGTCGCCTCCGCCGACACGTCCCGGTGTGCCTCGGCGGGCTTGACGGCCGATCTGTCCGGCCTCGCGCGTGATCTCGGCGTCACCATGAACACCCTGGTGCAGGCCGCATGGGGTGTCGTGATGTCGGCACTGACCTCGCATCGGGACGTCGTCTTCGGGACAACCGTCTCCGGGCGGCCCGCCGACCTCTCGGACGTAGAGACGATGATCGGCCTGTTCATCAACACCCTGCCCGTCCGGGTGACCGTGGACCCCGGGCTGACCCTCACCGAGCTGATCACCCGGATCCAGTCCGAGCAGGCAGCCCTCCTCGATCACCACCATCTCGGGCTCGCGGAGATCCAGCGTTCCATCGGTGCGGCGGCCTCCTTCGACACCCTGACGGTGTTCGAGTCGTACCCGGTGGACCAGGCTGCACTGGCGCAGGCCGCCGACATCGACGGGATGCGGGTCACGGGGCTGCGTGGCATGGACTCCACGCACTACCCGGTGACGCTGGTCGCGAGCATCGGTGACCGGCTGCACCTGCAGATGAAGTACCTCACCGGCGTGTACGGCGCCGACGAGGTCGACGCACTACTGGGCCGCGTTCTCCGGGTCCTCACCGCTTTTGTGGAGAACCCCGGACAGCGCATCGCGGCGGTCGATGTCCTCGACGCCGCCGAGCGGGACATGGTCCTGACCGGGTGGATCGACCCCGGTGTCGAGGTGCCCTCCGCGACCCTCGCCGCAGTGTTCGCCGAACGCGCGGGGCACAATGCCGACCGCACGGCCGTCGTGGCGGGCGGCGAGAGGTTGACCTACGGGCAGCTCGCCGATCGGGTGAACCGGCTTGCGCGCATCCTGATCGACGAAGGGGTCGGGCCGGAATCGATGGTCGCCGTGGCGATGCCGCGCACCGCCGACCTCGTAGTCGCGTTGCTGGCCGTCGTCACGGCCGGCGGTGCCTATGTTCCGGTCGACGTCACCTACCCGCAGGACCGGCTCGCCTACATGCTGGCCGACTCGGAGCCGGTCGTGGTGCTGACCACTGGCGAGGATGCACAGGCTCTGCCGGACAACAACATTCGCGCTGTCCTGCTCGACTCCCGGGAAACGGTCGAACGCCTGGCTCAGGTGTCCGGCGAGCCCGTGACAGATTCCGAACGCACGGGCGGGCTCTCCCCGCAGCACCCGGCCTACGTGATCTACACGTCCGGTTCCACCGGCCGTCCGAAGGGTGTCGTCGTCCCGCACGCGGACGTCCTCACCCTCATGGTGAACACCCAGACCAAGTTCGGGTTCGATGAGACCGACGTGTGGACGATGTTCCACAGCTACGCCTTCGACTTCTCCGTGTGGGAACTGTGGGGCCCGCTGCTCCACGGCGGGTCGCTCGTCGTCGTCGACTTCGTGACCTCGCGGTCGCCGGAGGACTTCCTGGCGCTGCTGCGCCGGGAACGGGTCACCGTGCTCAACCAGACGCCGTCGGCGTTCTATCAGCTCGCCGAAGCCGACCGGGTCGCAGGGGAGGAGTCTGTCTCCATCTCCAGCAACGGGTCCGGACCCTCTGCTCTGAGTCTGCGATATGTGATCTTCGGCGGCGAGGCGTTGGACCTCGGTCAGCTCGACCGCTGGTACACCCGTCATGCGGAGGACTCGCCGCGACTGGTGAACATGTACGGCATCACCGAGACGACGGTGCACGTCAGCTATCTGCCATTGGACCGCGAGTTCGCCCGTGAATCCACGGCGAGTGTCATCGGCCGCGGATTGCCCGGAGTGGGCGTCTACGTCCTCGACTCCCGGCTCCGCCCGACCCCGGTCGGCGTCGAGGGTGAGATGTACGTCCACGGCGGTCAGTTGGCCCGCGGCTACCTCGGCCGTCCGGACCTGACCGCCGGCCGGTTCGTCGCCGACCCCTTCGGGGCAGCCGGTCACCGGATGTACCGCACCGGCGACCTGGCTCGATGGAACGCCGCAGGGCAGCTGGAGTACTTGGGCCGCACGGACTTCCAGGTCCAACTGCGCGGATTCCGCATCGAGCTCGGCGAAGTCGAGTCCGCACTGCTGCGGTACTCCGGAGTAGCCGCATCGTCGGTGCAGGTGCGGTCGCACGAGAGCCTCGGCGACCACCTCGTCGGATACGTGGTACCCGAGGCGGGCACGGAGATCGAGGTCGACAGCCTTCTCGCCTTCGTCGGAGGCTTCCTGGCGTCGTACATGGTCCCGTCCGCGATCGTCGTGCTCGACGAGTTCCCGCTGACCGCCAACGGCAAGTTGGACCGTCGCGCGTTGCCATCGCCTGACTTCGTCTCTAATGCGGTTGAATTCGTCGCTCCGCGAACGCTCACTGAGGAGATCGTTGCCGGTGTCTTCGCCGAGGTTCTCGGCGTGGACCGGGTCGGCGTGACGGCGAGCTTCTTCGATTTGGGCGGTAATTCGTTGTCGGCGACGAAGGTCGCGGCTCGGGTGGGTGCTGCGCTGGGTGTCAAGGTCGGGGTCCGTGAGTTGTTCGACGCGCCGAGTGTCGAGATGTTGGCTGCTCGGATCGAGGGCATGTCCGCCGCGGACGGTCCGGCACTGGTGGCCCAGCCACGTCCGGAGCGGATTCCGTTGTCGCTGGCGCAGCGTCGGATGTGGTTCCTCAACCAGTTCGACACCGACAGCGCTGCCTACAACATCCCGTTGGCGGTGCGTTTGTCGGGCGAGCTGGACCTTGCCGCTCTTGAGCGCGCGGTATCCGATGTGGTGACCCGGCATGAGGTCCTCCGCACCGTGTTCCCGGATTCGGTTGATGGGCCGCACCAGGTCATCGTCGGGGTGGATGAGGTCGTTGGCGAGTTGCCCCCGGTGGAGCTTGCCGAGGCTGCGGTCGCGACAGTGCTTCGCGATTTTGTGCTCGCGCCGTTCGACGTGGCGCAGAGCGTTCCGTTGCGAGTTGCGTTGTACCGTCTCTCGGCGCAGGAGCACATCCTTGCCTTCGTCGTGCACCATATCTGCGGTGACGGTGTCTCGACGGGGCCGCTGGCACGTGACGTCATGATGGCGTACCTGGCCCGTTCGGGTGGCGAGGAACCGGGGTGGGAGCCGCTACCGGTTCAGTACGCCGATTACACGCTGTGGCAGCGGCAGGTCTTGGGCGAGGAGTCCGATCCGGCGTCGGTGGCCGCGCGGCAGGCCGAGTACTGGACACGGACCCTGGCGGGACTTCCCGAGGTGTTGGCGCTGCCCACAGACCGGCCTCGCCCGGCACGTCGCAGCCAGGCCGGAGCCATCGTGTCGGTCGACCTCGACGAGACGGTGTATCGGGGGTTGCGTGATCTCGCCGCCGGACGCGGCGCGACGTTGTTCATGGTGATGCACTCCGCGCTGGCGACGCTGCTGGCGCGGCTGTCGGGGACTTCCGATATCGCGATCGGTACCCCGATCGCCGGTCGCGGTGAGCCCGAACTCGACGCGCTGATCGGCATGTTCGTCAATACCCTGGTGCTGCGTACCGAGGTCGAGTCGGCCACCTCCTTCGACGCACTCCTGGAGCAGGCTCGAGAGGTCGATCTCAACGCCTTTGCCCATGCGGACCTGCCGTTCGAGCGCATCGTCGATCTCTTGCAGCCGGCTCGGTCCACCTCTCATTCGCCGCTGTTCCAGGTGGTGTTGTCCAGTGCGGAGGTCGGCCAGGAACGGTTCGAGCTGCCTGGTCTGACGGTCAGCGGGATCGGTGACGACATCCACATCGAGAAGTTCGATCTCGAGGTGTACTACGAGGAGCGCGTTGACGAGGCCGGGCACGGCGTGGGGATGTCGCTGACCTTCGGGTACGCAACCGACATCTTTGACGCTCAGACTGTCGTTTCGATCGCCTCGCGGATGGTGACATTGTTGGGGGCCGTGGTTGCCGACCCGGCCGGTCCGATTGGCGACATCGACCTCCTGGAAGAGCCCGAACGCGCCGCCCTGGTGCCGGTCCGCGGCCGACCCGCGGCCCGGCCGCGCACGCTCGTCGATCTCTTCGACTCCGCCGCCCGGCGCGATCCGTCGGCGACAGCGTTGGTCTTCGGTGCCGTGCAGCTGACCTATGCCGAGCTCGACGACCGCTCCAACCGCCTCGCTCGCTTGCTGATCCAGCGCGGCGTCGGCGCTGGAAGTGCTGTTGTTCTGGGACTCTCGCGTTCCGTCGAGTCGGTGGTGGCGGTGTGGGCGGTGGCCCGCGCCGGCGGCGCGTTCGTCCCTGTCGACCCGAACTACCCGGCCGACCGCATCGAGCACATGATCGCCGACTCCGGTGCCCACCTCGGCATCACCGTCGCGGCGCACCGCGGCCTGCCCGCCGGAACGGTGGACTGGCTCGTTCTCGATGATCGCGACGTCGCCGACGACCTGGCCACCCGGTCGGGTGCCGAGCTCGACGCCGCCGAACGGCGCGCGCCGATCCGGCCCGCCGACCCGGCGTACGTCATCTACACCTCCGGCTCCACCGGCGTCCCCAAGGGCGTCGTCGTGACGCACACCGGCGTCGGCGATTTCGCCGACGAGCTGCGCGACCGGTGCCAGGTGCATCCAGGCGCCCGGGTGCTGCACTTCGCCTCACCGAGTTTCGACGCGTCGGTGTTGGAGTACCTGCTCGCCTTCGGTGCGGCGGCGACCTTCGTGGTCTCCCCGCCTGAGGTCTACGGCGGTGCCGAGCTCACCGGCCTGCTGCGTGAGAACAAGGTCTCCCACGCCTTCGTCACCCCGGCCGCCCTCGCGTCGGTGGACGACGCCGATCTGCCCCTGCTGGAGATGATCGCCGTAGGCGGTGACGTGTGCCCGCCGGAGCTGGTGGCCCGCTGGGCCCCCGGCCGTCGCATGTTCAACATGTACGGACCCACCGAGGCAACCATCTCGGTCACCATCGACGGTCCCATGGAGCCGGGATTGCCCGTCCGGATCGGAACCCCGAACCAGGGCGTCGAGGCACTGGTGCTCGACTCTCGCCTCCAGCCGGTGCCCGCCGGCGTCCCCGGTGAACTGTTCGTGTCGGGTCCGTCGCTCGCCCGCGGCTACCGCAACCTGCCGGGGCAGACGGCCGAACGCTTCCTTGCCAACCCGTACGGGGAGCCCGGACAGCGGATGTACCGTACCGGCGACGTCGTTCGCTGGGTGGCCGGCGGTGCCTTGGAGTACTTGGGCCGCAGCGACTTCCAGGTGAAGGTCCGCGGTTTCCGAATCGAACTGGGTGAGATCAGCGGCGTGCTCGCCCGTCACGACAGCGTCGGTTTCGTCACCACCGAGGGCGTCACCGGACCCCATGGCGGCACGGTCCTGGTCGCCTACGTGCTACCGGCGTCCGGACACGCCGTCGACGAGGAGGGATTGCGTGCCTACGCCGCCGAGTCCCTGCCCGGTTACATGGTCCCGTCGTATGTCGTTGCTCTGGAATCGGTTCCGCGAACCCCCGCGGGCAAGCTGGACCGACGTGCGCTCCCGCTGCCCGAGTTCGTCGGCGAGGTTGACGACTACGTAGCACCGAGGTCGCTCACTGAGGAGATCGTTGCCGGTGTCTTCGCCGAGGTTCTCGGCGTGGACCGGGTCGGCGTGACGGCGAGCTTCTTCGATTTGGGCGGTAATTCGTTGTCGGCGACGAAGGTCGCGGCTCGGGTGGGTGCTGCGCTGGGTGTCAAGGTCGGGGTCCGTGAGTTGTTCGACGCGCCGAGTGTCGAGATGTTGGCTGCTCGGATCGAGGGCATGTCCGCCGCGGACGGTCCGGCACTGGTGGCCCAGCCACGTCCGGAGCGGATTCCGTTGTCGCTGGCGCAGCGTCGGATGTGGTTCCTCAACCAGTTCGACACCGACAGCGCTGCCTACAACATCCCGTTGGCGGTGCGTTTGTCGGGCGAGCTGGACCTTGCCGCTCTTGAGCGCGCGGTATCCGATGTGGTGACCCGGCATGAGGTCCTCCGCACCGTCT
>NZ_JAFFZF010000076.1:0-8624 GCF_016924115.1 Gordonia sp. BP-119 | reverse complement strand
CAGAAACGATGGACAATGCGGTGGAAACCAGCACTCAACGCATTCGCCATCACCTTCGCCGACCGCATGCCGGCCAGCGAAGACAACTAACCGAAAACGCCACTTACACCGTTAATCTGATACTCCCCTCTGAGGGGCTGGGGTCCCAGGTTCCGGTGTCGGTGACGGTGATTTCGAGGACGCCGTTGGGTCGGTGTCGGCTGCGCACGGTGACCGTTCCGGGTGCGGCGGTGTCGTTATAGGCGTGTTCGGTGGCGTTGGCGACTGCTTCGTAGACGGCCAGGACGATGTCGCCGCGGCGTTCGGTGTCGGCGTCGACGGTGGCCGTGACCCAGAGGGTGAACAGTTCGCGCAGTGTGTAGGCGGCTTCGGCGGTGGCCTCGACCGAGCGTTGGAAGTCACCGGTGGAGTCGCCATCGAGGTGCAGTGATGAGTCCACGCCGCGGTGTTTACTCAGTCGGGGTGCCGCTCATTCCGGTGGGGTCGGTCATGGAGGTGACGGCGTGGGCGAGGGAGGGGTAGAGGACGATCGTCTGGTCCAGGCCCATAAGTGTCAGCGGCCTCGACGTCGCGGGTTCGGCGGCGACGACTCCGAACAGTCCGGTCGGTGCGATGGCCTCGTGTGCGGCGACGAGCGCGGCCATGCCGGCTGAGGCCAGGAAGTCGGTGGTGGTCAGATCGATGATCAGGCCGCGCGGTTGGCCGGTCAACGCGTTCGTTACTGCCTCGGACAGTTGTGGTGCGGTGAGCACGTCGATGCTGCCCTGCACGGTCAGGATCACCAGTTCTTCGTGCTGGGCGGAGACGATGGTCAGCAACGCACGGCCGGCGTTGTCTCCGCTGTCGTCGACGACCACAGCGTCAGGGTTGACCACGGCGTCAGGGTTGTTTGGCTGCACTGGTGACTCTCGCTTCCATCGAAGGGGGCCACACAGCTGTTGTGTGGCCACGGCCCCGACCGACGACATGACGACGGCTACCTGCTGCACCGGCCTACCCATTTTGTCATGGTCGCCCGCCCGACAGCGATGCGGTCGGGCGAGGACGTCAGGCGCGGCAGCCCTTCGTCGGGTCTCGCCTGGGGACCTCGCCCGACGGTCACACGACACCACGTTCGAGATTGCACATCCGATTGCGCGATACGCATTCGAGCTGGCGGATCGTCGGTTCGTCGAATCAGATGTGGATGCGGATGTCGGAAACTCGTGCACTGTGCTGTCCGAGGCTCGGCTGTCCGGAGCACGCTCGGCTACTCGGTGGACGAGGTCGGTTCGTCGTGGTGGCGGTGCGCTGTCGTGGTGTCCTCGGGGGTGGCCGGTGGGCCGGCTGCGGTGAGGATGAGGTGATCGAAGTCTCGGCGCATGTCGTCGCTGGCGCGTAGCTGTGTGCTGGCGGCGACGATGGCTTCGCACACAACCCGCAGTTTGGTGTTGGACGTTTGGGACCGCCAGGTGAGTACGTCGAAGGCTCGGTCGGCGGGCACGCCGTAGACGAGCATGATCATGCCTTTGGCCTGTTCGATGACGGCACTGTGTTCGCGGAAGGCGCGGATGTGGCCGTCAACTTCGGCCTGGACGGAGTCGTTGGTGTAATCGGCCAGGTCGAGGTAGAACCCTTCGGTGCCGACCGCCCGGCCGGTGTCGTCGCGGATGGCGTGGGCGATGACCGCGACGGGGCGCACCTGGCCGTGGGTGTCGATGATGCGATGTCTGCTGGAGAAGGGGATATGGCGAACGCGCATCTGCTCGACCATCGCGAGGAAGGACGCGCGGTCCTCAGGATGCTTGTGAGAGGCGAGGAGGTCGGTGGTGGGCGTCATCTGCTCGGCCGGGTAGCCGTGCAGGACCGCTGTTTCGGGGCTCCACTCCCACTGTTCGGTGTCGTACCAGAACCGGAAGGTCGCCACTCGCTGGTAGTCGGTGCTGTCGGAGGGACGCTCGGCCCCCTCGGACCCGTCGGACACTCGTGCATACTCCTGATCACTGTGTGGAGACCTACCGGCAGCAGGGTCATCGTTCCGTCAGAAAAATATGTATCCCCCTCGGTGGGCGTTACAAGGGCCGTCAGGCCCTATCACCGCAGAGTGTGGCCGGTACCTCTCCGGTGTCGGGGTGATGACGCAAGCCACCTGATGCCGAAGTGGGGAGCGGCGGTTTCGGCTCCCCGGGTGGTGGGGTAGGAGGACAGTAGCCGTTGCCGGCCTGGCCGGGCAGTGGTGAGACCTCGGGCAGTTGAGCAAACGCTGCCCGAGGTCGTTTCCAATGGCTACTGGCCCCGACAGCGAGGGTTCGGAGCCGCGGCCCGGTTCGGATGGCCCGCCCGTTCCGCACTGTGTCGAGGGGGCCCGGCGGTGCGGGTCGCGTGCCGACGGTCGGGCCTGTCGTTACACAGTCGACCCGCAGTGGTGGCCGCGCCAGGCCTCACCATGTGGGTGTGTGTCGATCACCGGCAGCGGGCGACGGCAGGGATGGCTGGTGTCACGTGTCGTCGGGGGCGAGCATGACTGTTCGTAACCGTCGCAGTCCGTCGCGGATACGGGATTTGGTGGTGGGCAGCGGTGTTCGGAGTCGCTGCGCGACTTCGGGATAGGACAGGCCACCGAAGTAGGACATCTCGATGCATTCACGCTGCAGGTCGGTGAGCTGGCCCAAGCCGGCATGCAGGGTGCGCACCTCCTCGGCCGCGACGGCCACTTCCAACGGAATGTTGCGCGGGGTGTCGGGTTCAGCGGTGGTGGCGCCGTAGTCGGAGATCCGCTCGGCCTGCATGTCTTCGGTGCGAACCCGGTCGACAGCGCGGCGGTGGGCGATGGTCATCATCCAGGTGATGGCCGCGCCGCGGGCAGGGTCGAAGTCTCCGGCGTTCTGCCAGTACTGCAGATAGGCTTCCTGGACGACTTCCTCGGCGTAATGGCGGTCCCGCACGATCCGCACCGCGAGACCGTAGATGCGTGAACTCGTCAGATCGTAGAGGCGGGTGAACGCCTCCCGGTCCCCGTCGGCCACCGACACCAGCAGCTGACTCAGCAGAGTCCCGTCACCGCGACACGCCGGCGCGGGGGAGCTGTCTTGGGTGGCCACGGTTTACTACACGGCCGACAACCGGGGCAGGGGTGCGTGCTCACGCACCGATCTCGTGACGATCTGGGCGGCGAGCGGGACCGTGTGGTGAGCGCAGACCATGCACGTGTCCTTTCCTGCGGGGTCGCTGCGTACACCGGGCGTATCGAACGACCTGGTGGATGCGTTACTTCCCTCAGGTGTCGCGCCCGCACCCGCGGAGGGGTTCCGGATGGTTAGGCGTGTGTGTCGTCGAATGCTGAGACCACGTGCAGGGGGATACGGCCACGCGCCGAGACGTGGTAGCCGTTGTCGCGGGCCCACTGGCGGATGGCTTGCGACCGGGTCGGCGACGGCCGCGCACGTCCACCAGTCGTTGCGTGGTCGGCTGCGACTTTCGTTGCGCGCGAGGTGTATTTCGAGATGTCGCGCTCGAATTTGGCGAGGTTCGCCGGCCGAACATCAAGCACGTAGCGGGCGATCCGCTGCCCCGGCAAGGTCACCGAGAATTCGACCGTGTGCACATCCTCGGAATCGATCGGCCGCCCGTCGACATCGTCGACCACCTCGACACGCGCAATCTTCGCCATCCGGCAACAGCCTCCCGATCATCGACCCCAACCCCTCGTGGGGACTCTATCCGCAGCTGAGGCCACCCACCGGTCCAGCGACAGCCTCCACTACTTCTGTGAGCGGGGCGGCGCTTCCGCGCCGCCTGGTGTTCGGTGACAGGCGCAACCCGGATGGCCCGCCTCGCATAACGGCCGCCGGCGCCGACGGACCCGCCGCGAGCGGGCGGGTCGTCCCGTCCAAGTCGCCGGATGGCGGGTGAGCGGGGTGGTTACTGCACGTAGGACATCAGGCCGCGCACGGACGCGTCGATGATCTGGTCGATCGCGGCATCATCGGCGAGGCTGAGGTAGGTCAGGGTGATGGCGTTGGTTGCGGCGATGACCACCGGCCCCAACTCGGCGACCGGCACCGTCCACTGGACACCGGCATGGCGGGCGCCGCGTTCGAGTCCGGCGGCGGCGATTGTGAACAGCCGTGCATACATGTGTGCGCCGGCGGTGTGCAGTTCGGGATGGTTGCGCGCATAGATTCCCAGCGCGATGACGGCCTGCATACGACCAGGCTCGGCCTGCAGGAGCCCGTAGAACCCGCGGAAATGCCGCCGCAACTGCGACTCCATGTCGAGCGCATCACCGGATGCCGGATCGACGTCGTCGGGCACGATCGAATCCAGAACAGCAGTGATGTCAGCGGGAACCGCAGTCTCCATTACTGCACTCAGCAGTGCGATGCGGCTTTCGAAGGCGTAATGAAAGCTTCCCAATTTCATCCCGGCATAGGCACAGATCCGCCGGGTGGTGGCACCTTCCACTCCGAAGTCGGCGATCACACGGTAGGCCGCATCGATGAGCGCGGCACGGCGCTGATCGGCTGACATCCGAGGCACTGACGCCTGCCTTCCTCATCATCGACCCGCGCCGGCGGCCGGCATTGTCACCGACCGGACTTGGGGCCCAAGGTTGCGTCCGACCCTAGCGTCCGCACACCGCTCAGCACTGCGCGTTGACCAAGCGGCCCAACGTCGCCGTGGGCGTTCCGCCGACGGGGCACCGGCGGCGGGACCGGACTGCCTCACCTCACTGTCGGGCGCCGGGGCCGATGCGTCGCCAGTACAGCGCGATGGTGGTGCCGTTGGGGTTGGTCGTGATGTTCGACGAGTCGCTGAGGTCTCCGATCAGCGACAGGCCGCAGCCCCGGTACGGCGCGGTGCTGGGGTCTCGTCTCCGCACGCCGCGGTCGGAGATGGTGACGGTGAGTTCACCGGTCGGCCTCATCGAGGCGTTCACCTCGACCTGCCCGGTGCGGGTGCAGGCGTAGGCGTGCTCGACGGCGTTGTTGGTCGCTTCGCCGACGGCCAGGACGACATCGTCGCGGCGCTGCGCGGAAGGTCGGCAGGCGGTATCGAGCCAGGCCGTGAATTGCTGCTGAAGCTGGGTCGCGGCGTCGGCGGTAGCAGCGATGGTGCAGCGGAAAGCGCTGCCCTGCGCCGAAGGTGTGGCGTCCACGGGTGGTTGCCTACCGCAGTCGGGCTGTCACGACGCACCTCTGGTCGTCGCGGCGATGGCGTCGGCGAGTGTGGGGTATAGCGGCAGTGTGTGGTCGACACCCATCATCTGCAGGGGCCGGGTGGTGACGGGGTGGGCGGCGACGACACCGAGGTGGCTGGTCGGGGAGATGGCCTCGTGTGCGGCCAGTAGCATGGCCATCCCGGCGGAGGAGAGAAAGTCGACCGCGGCCAGGTCGATGATCAGCCCGCGGGGTTGGCCGCTCAACGCTTCGAGGATCGCTGCAGCCAGCTGCGGGACGGTGAACATATCGATGCTGCCGTCAACGGCCAGGAGGGTCAAGCCCTCCCGGAAATGCGTCGAGGTCACTCTCAGCAACCCGCGACCGGTCGCCGGGTCGGTGGGTGTGCCGGTCACCGGATGGGAGTTGTGGGATGGCATGTCGGTGCTACTCCTGGCGTTCGTGGCCACCGGCCGGTGCGACAGCGACTTCCTTAGAGACGTGTCCTCCGTGCAGGGTGCGGCAGGTGCTCTACCGGTGCCTACGCGTCCGTCGCGGACAGTGACCTTGTTCCTACACGACTGTCGTCGCCGATGACGAGCACACCGGACCGCACGAACAGTGTGGCATTGCGTGTCTGCGGCACGGCGCACCCGTCATCGGCTGATATTCGGCGGCGCCGTCGACACGGATGGCTGAGCATCCGGGCGCCCGCACAGCGCCTTTGTCGGCCCGCGAGGTCCACCGCAACCGCCTCGGACGGCCTCGACCCCGATTGTGGCACTCGACCCGAACGCCACGGTTCGACGCGGCGGGCGTGTTCGCACGCGGTGTAACACCTGGATTCGTCCCGAAGATGACCTCATGTGGTGACGCTGGTGCGAGTGACCACCGCGGCGCCATCGGTGCCGTCGCCGGGGGCGGGGTGAGGAGGAGGCCCGGGCTGTGCGGGATGTACGAGGCGATGGCTTCGAGCCCTCGTTCGCTGTCATGCTCGAGGTGCTGTTCGATCACGTCCCAGGATCAGGCCCTACCGGGCGTATTACCGCCGACGAGGTTTGCCAGCGCAGTGTCGGCGCCCCACGGCCGCTGAGCCCGCCGGTGTTGAGTTCCCTGCGCCGGGGGCGGACCCGTGACCCCAAACTGACGACCGTGCAGGCAACTGCTGTCGGTTTCGGCGTCGACATCGCCTTCTTCACCACCAGTTTCCACCACCGCCATCGCCGCCACCCCATGCCGGTGCGGGTCGTGCTGGCCAGCAACGGATGGCATGACTACTACCGCATGGCAGCAGCGCTCTACGATCTCCCACCACCGCAACGCGCGATCGTGCTCGCCGTCATCGACGTCCTCCTCGACCACCCACGCCGATAACCCACCGCCGCGCTGGCGGCGTCGCACCGTTCGGCGCTCACCGAGCCGACGACCGGACCGGCCAGGGTGGCTGTGCGACAGCGGAATTGTTGGCCCACATCTGTACCTGCAACCCCCGCTCACACGCGCTTGCCGGCGTTACCGTTGAACAGGGTCGCGCGTCGCTGCAGCGTCGCGACCCTGCAGGCGGGGCGCCGCTGGTTCCATCGCAGGGAGCCCACCCAGAAGCGGCACCCCGTCTGCCCGCTCCGCGGTGTGGCAGGGCTGCCAGGTGCCAGCGGCCGGGAGACCGGCGTGGAGATGGACGTCACCGATGGTCATCACGCCGGTCGCCGTTCGCTGTTCGGCCCCCCGGATGCGACAGCCGCACGGGGACCGCGGCGGCGTAATGCATGTGGGTGCGGTTCACGCACATCATGGCTCGGTGACGAGCTGTCCTGGATTTCGTCAGCGTGCGCGCCCGACTGGTCCGGCCGGTGTGGCGGACGTCGAGAGACCTGGGGGACCGGCGGGGGGTGGGCTGTCAACCCCGAAGAGGCAGGCGCGCCGGAAGCCACTTTCGTCTTAGGAGCGTAGCGAGTGAAAGTGGTTGGAGCGCACGGGCGTAGCGCAGCGGAGAACGGGCGGTAGCCGCCTGGTGTGGGTTGACAGCTCGGGGGTCCCCGTCGGTCACACTTGGTCGACGTGCGCGCGCAATAAGGTGACCACCCACCTAACTGGGATCTTCCCGGGTCGGCGGCGGAGCGCAGCGGAGTCGGCGGGCCGGGACAATGCTGTGCGGCCCGTGGGCCGCTCCGCCGCGCCCCGGTGCCCGGCGCGCGGCTCAGCCGGTGATCTGTCGGCAGTCGCGGCATTCCCACTGACCGTCGACGAGGACACACAGGCGGCGTTGTTCGCACAGCCAGCAGGTTTGCCCAGGTTTGGGCTGTTCGCCGGCCTCGACGGCACGCAGCCGATCGGCAGCCTCAAGGCGGGTGTGGGCCTGGGTGCGGTAAGCGGCGCGGATCGCCTGGTCGCGGGTGGTTTGGGCGTCGGCGGTCATCGGTTGCCCGTCGGGGTTGTGGCGCAGCATGGGACAGAAGTCTCGACGGCATTGGCCGCAGGGGTGGCCTTGGGTGTCGGTGGGGTTCGCGCAGCCAGGTAGGGCGCAGCGCGGGAACAGTTCGCCGGTGATAGTCACGGTGTGTCGTCGAGGTGGCGGGTGGATCGGGTGCCGGGGCGGTGGGCCGCGACCGTGTGGTCGCGGCCCACCGCTGGACGAGGTCTAGTCGAGTGGCACGTCGGCGGCGTCGGTGTCATCGGCGATGACCTGCTCCACGTCGGAGAGGGTGTAGCCGGTCACCTCGACGAGGAAGTGCAGGTATCCAGCGCGGGCCTTGACCTGGCTGCCGCCGAGGTAGGCGCGGTCACCGGCCACAGAGTTCGACCGGGCTCAGGATGGCGGATGCCAGCGCGCGGAACTCGCCGTCGATGCCCGGCCGCGAGCGGAGCTCTGGCGACGAGATGACCTGGTAGACGAATCCGGTAAGTGCCTGCGTGAGCGCGTTGGCATCGGCATGCGTCAGGGTCGGTGAACGGGCCAGGATCGCAGCAGTCCACTCAGCGGTGTAGTCCGACGCGGTCCGGCGAAGTGAGACCTGGTCTGCTTCCGGCAGATACACGATGTCCTGGTGGGCGATGGCCAACACTCGACCGTTCGGGCCGAGCGAGTAGTCGAGGAACACACCCACGAGGACGTCCAGCGCTTCAACCGCCGAGGACTCCGCCAGTGCGTCGACGGATATCCAGTGCAGATTCTCGAGACCTCGACGCATGATGGTCATCAGGATGTCGGTCTTTCCCGCGTACTCCTGGTAGACCGTCGCCGGCGACACATCCGCTTCGGCGGCGATCTCGTGGATTCGGACGTTGGGAAATCCGCGCGCGAAGAACATCCGGGTCGCGGCGGCGAGTATCCGATCACGCCGCGCAGCGGGCCGTCGGCCGGATCCATCGGCGAACCGCGCGCGGGACTGTGCCCCGCGGGGAAGCGGACAGCTCAGGATCGAGTCCACGACCGCCCGCTGGATCTGCGTGAGCCGCCGTGGGGTGAGCGAACCCCGCATCGCCGCG
>NZ_JAFFZF010000075.1:0-11066 GCF_016924115.1 Gordonia sp. BP-119 | reverse complement strand
CGACGTTCCGCCGAACACAAAACGAAGAAAGACATCCTCCGCTGCCTCAAGCGCTACATCGCCCGCGAAGTGTTCCGCGACCTCACCACTGACCTCGGAGCACTTGACAAGCTATAGGACCCTCTCGCTTCGCTCGCACCTCAGGGAGCAGAGGTCGGGCTCGCAAGCTCGCACCTCAGGGAGCGGGGGATATGCTGAGCCACCGCTCCCCGAGCAACAAGGTCAACCGTTCTTCCCGAACGCGTTCCGGGCAATTTCGACGAACCGTGCTGCAGCAGCGGAGTTTCCCGGCCTCCAGAGCAATCCCAGATGTGCGGTGGCATCGACATCCCGGATCGGCACCCCGACCACGCGGTCGTCGGCCGCGGCGATCGACTCGCTGAGAATGCCGACTCCCATTCCGCTGCAGACCAACTCGATGATGGCGTCCGGCGACGAGGCCTCGATCGCGGGTCGGATGGCTCCTCCGGCGACCGAGGCCGCCGCGTCGAACACGCTTCGGATACCCGCGCCGCGGGGCAGGCAGATGAGCGATCGGTCGCGCAGCGAGGCGAGATCGACGGTGCGGCCCCGGGGCCGGCGCGGTGAGGTCACGCGCGGACGGGCCGCGATCCGGGATCTCTGGGCATCGGTCTTGGCGCACCGGCCGACCTTCGCGCCGGAACCGCCGTTGCCGACCCTGGTATTCGGGGACGATCTCGCACTCACGTCGACTCCACCCCGTGATGGTGCAGGCGCCCGCGCGCAGGTGGTGGCGCGGCAGGCCGACGGATCGTGGGTGCGGATCATCGACCAACCGGAGTTCCAGGCACCGAAGTCCTGAGACTCCGGGCCTGGATTTCTGAGGCCGGATTCAGATCCCGTGCTAGCTTCGCTGTGGTGGCGGTTACATCCGCCGGGCGACGGTGCGAAGGGACGGATCGGGCGTGGGAGTACCGGAAGCGGACGGTGTCGCCGCGAAGATCGCGTCCCGCCTCGCCGACAAGCGTGGCGGCACGCTCTCGGTCGAGGGCGCGAGACTCCTGCCGGCGGGCGCGAGCAGGGCGACGTACGCGGCCACCCTCGTCGACGGAACCGGGCAGGTCGAGCCGATCATCATCCGCGCGGTTCCCGCTGCAACCGACGACGGCGGACTGCGGGCCGAGGCGCAGGTCCTGCGTGCCGCCGCCGACGCCGGGGTGCCGGTGCCGGAGATCCTCGACGCCGGATTCGACGAGGACGACAACGCGCTGGGATTCCCCTATCTGGCAATGAATTTCATCGACGGAGAATCCATCCCGCGGCGCATTCTGCGAGACGATGCCTACGAGGGTGCGCGCGCCGGATTCGTCGATCAGTGCGGCGAGATCCTCGCACGTATCCACCGGATAGACGTCGCACAGACGCCCGGTCTCGGTGATCTCGGCGATCCGATCGACGGTTTGCGGGACCTGTTCCCACGCGAGTTCGATGCGATGCCGGCCGGCCTGGTGCTGGCCACCCAGTGGCTCACGGACAACCGGCCCGAACCGTCACCACGGCACACGCTCGTGCATGGCGACTTCCGGCTGGGAAATCTGCTCGTCGACGCCGAAGGAGTTGCTGCGGTTCTGGATTGGGAACTGGTGCACCTCGGCGATCCCGTCGAGGACCTCGGTTGGCTATGTGCGAAGGCGTGGCGTTTCGGAGGGTCGACGCCCGTGGCCGGGATGGGTGACCGGACCTCGCTCCTCGACGCCTATGCGCGCGAGGCGGGTTGGCGTCCCACCGAACAAGCCCTGCGCTGGTGGGAGCTCTACGCCACCGTCAAGTGGGGACTGATCTGCGCGGTGCAGGCCGCCCGGCACCTCGATGGCGTCGAACGATCCGTCGAACTGGCCGCGATCGGACGCCGAAGTGCCGAGCAGGAGTTCGACGCACTGCTCGACCTGGGTCTCGTGTCGCCGGGACCGGTACCCGATCCGCTGGCCGAGGCGCCGGGCGAGGAACCGGACAACGATCTCTACGGTTCACCGACTGCAGTCGAACTACTCGAGGCGCTCACCGAATTCCTGCGGTCCGACGCGGTACAGGCAGACCTGTCGCCGCAGGTGCGTTTCCATACGAGAGTGGCCGGCAACGTCGTCGACGTCGTGCGTCGACAGATGCTCACCGGTGCACGGGACGCCGAAGCGAGCGCGCAACGTCTGAGTGCGCTCGGGGTCACTGATCAGCACGCGCTGTGCGAGGCCCTGCGTTCCGGCGAACTCGACGGCACCGACCCGAAGGTCCGTGACGCCGTTGTCGCCGACGTGCGGGCGCGACTCCTGGTCGCCAACCCCAAGTACTTCGCGGTCCCTCACCCGTGACCGCCGGACATCCGATCCCAACCGAGAGGGGTTCATCGTGGACTTCGCACTGCCCGAGTCGCTGACCGACTATCTTGCCGAACTCGATGCCTTCATCGAGGCGGAGATCATTCCCCTCGAGCAGACCGACGACAACATCCGCTTCTTCGACCATCGGCGCGAGGACTCCCGAACAGACTGGGAGCGTGGTGGTTTGCCGAACAAGGAGTGGGAAGCTCTTCTGGGAGAGGCGAGACGACGCGCGGATGCGGCCGGCCACTTCCGCTACCCCTTCCCGTCCGAGTTCGGTGGTCGGGACGGATCGAACCTGGCGATGGCGATCATCCGCGAGCACCTGGCGTCGAAAGGTCTGGGGCTGCACTGCGATCTGCAGAACGAGCACGCCATCGTCGGCAACAACATCGGGCTGCTCCTCATGCTCGAGTACGGCACACCCGAGCAGCGGGAGGAATGGGTGGAGGGCCTGGCCGCGGGTACGAAGTTCTTCGCCTTCGGCATAACCGAACCCGACCACGGCTCCGACGCCACGTGGATGGAGACGACCGCCGTCCGCGACGGCGACGACTGGATCATCAACGGCGAGAAGACGTGGAACACCGGTATCCACGCCGCCCATCGCGACATCATCTTCGCCCGCACCAGCGGCGAACCGGGCGAGGCCCGCGGCATCACGGCGTTCCTCGTCGACCCGCAGGATCCGGGTTTCGCCGTGGAGGAATATCTCTGGACGTTCAACATGCCCACCGACCACGCGCACATCACGCTGCGGGACGTCCGGGTGCCGAACTCCGCGGTGTTCGGGGCGGAGGGAGCCGGCCTGCAGGTCGTGCAGCACTTCTTCAACGAGAACCGCATCCGGCAGGCGGCCTCCAGTCTCGGTGCCGCCCAGCACTGCGTCGACCGTGCGGTGGCCTACGCCAACGAGCGCGCGCCGTTCGGCAAGAAGCTCTCGACGAACCAGGCGATCCAGTTCCCGCTCGTCGACCTGCACACCCGGTGCGCGATGATCCGGGCGCTGATCCGCGAAACCGCCTGGAAGATGGACACCTACGGGCCGTTCGCCGCGTCGGCCGAGGTCTCCATGTGCAACTACCAGGCGAACCGGCTGTGCTGCGATGCCGCCGACCAGGCGATGCAGGTGTTCGGCGGACGCGGATACTCGCGGCACGAGCCGTTCGAGCACATCTACCGGCACCATCGGCGCTACCGGATCACCGAAGGTGCCGACGAGATCCAGATGCGACGCGTCGCCGGATACCTGTTCGGTTTCATGTCGGGAAAGGCGCCCAAGGGAGTGCAGTCGTCCTGAGTAGGCTGACCACATGATCGCGGTCATCATCATCGTGGCCACCGTGGTGGTTGCCCTGTTCATCCTCGGCGGTGCCGCCTGGTTCGCGTACGACTCGGACAAACGGGTGCGCACCTTCGCCCGATCCACCGACCTGATTCCCGGCCGACCGGGTCGGGCGCCGGAGAGCTGGGCCACCGACAACACCCGGGAAGCACTGCTGCATCGGCGCATTCGATACGCGATCGCCGACGTGCATGCCAACCCGGCGATCCCGCACGACGACGAACTCGTCGCGGCACGCAACCGCCTCGACGACGCGGTCTTCGAACTCGACGACCGGCTCATCGCATCGGTGGACCTCGGTGGCGAGGAGGCGACCGAAACCCTCGACCGAGCCGAAGCCGGGATCAAGGACCTCGAGAAGCTG
The DNA here is from genome assembly GCF_016924115.1 of Gordonia sp. BP-119. Lineage (NCBI taxonomy): Bacteria > Bacillati > Actinomycetota > Actinomycetes > Mycobacteriales > Gordoniaceae > Gordonia > Gordonia sp. BP-119. The sequence continues at coordinate 7,021 of NZ_JAFFZF010000075.1, read as the reverse complement.
CCGAAGAAGCTGTGGGAGGCCCCCCGCGAGGAACAGCTCGCCGACCTCGACCGCGTCGCCCGAGTGCTGTCGCGCGGCTGACGGTCAGATCACCGTCGGCCGTGGCGGCGGGTCCGGCTGCGGGGGAGCCGGCTGTGGGTCGGGAGCCGGCGGCGGGGTCGGAACGGGAATCGGCGGCTCCGGCGGCGGCTCCGGGATGGGCTCGGGCGCAGGCACGGGCTCGGGCGGAGGTGGGGGCGGCGGGACCGGTTGACTCATGTGCGGACTCCTCTCGACGCGAATGTCTCGTTCGCGGTTCGCTTGGTTCGTCCTGATGACTTCTCCGACGCTACGCCCGTGCCGGGAGCCCGGCCACCGGGCGACACTCAGGGGCCGGCGAGTTCCAGCAGTGTGCGCACGGTCCGCAGGTTACGGCCGGTGCCCTGTACCCCCAGGCCGCGCGCGATGACCGGTGCGGTCAGGGTCGATCGTCCGGCCCCGTCGGCGTAGCGGATGTGCAGGTCGGACCCGAGGACGCGGACCACATCGTCGCCGAAGTCCATGCGTTCGAACGCGGCCACCTTGTCGCGCGCCGGTTCGCCGGTCAGGAAGTACACGTAGGAGTATTTGTCGTCGACGACGTCGAACGGATGCGCCTCGAGCGCGGCCCGGACCTGTTCGGGCGAGCGGCTGATGACCTCCCGGAACCAGCCGTAGCGATCCTGCAGCGCGGTCTCGAGCGCGCGGTCGAACCGCTCGGGGTCGGCGGGCGGCGAACAGATCAGGTTCCCCGACGCGATGTAGGTCGAGACCTCCGTTGCCCCGAGATCGGCTGCCATATCACGTAATTCGGCCATGGGTAGTTTCGCGCCGCCGACGTTCACCGCGCGGATCAGCACGATGCGCCGGCTCACGAACGTACCTTCGACAGGTCGGTCCGAATCAGCATCACGTTGTAGTCGTCCCACCGGGAGACGACGAAGTAGAGGTCCCTACCCGACGATCGAGGGTGGATGTAGGGCGTGTACAGACCGCTGGACTGCTTGTGCGAGACGAGCACCCGCTCGCCGCTCCACGGACCCACGGGTGACGGCGACGTGCGCATCACGATCGTCCCCGATCGCTCGGTCAGCATGATGAACCGGCCGAGGAATGCGTTGTACGCCACGGACATCTCGCTGACCGGGCCGGCGACGATCGGCGTGGCCTCGGCCGGATTCGACGACCAGCCCGTGCCGCCGCGAAAGTACTGGTACCGGTCGAGGTTCAGGATGTCGGCGGGGCGGAAACGGGCCACGTGAGCAGAGCCGAAACGCCCGTTCGGGGTGCCGTACTGATAGATGTACTCGCCACTCCGGAGAAAGGCGCCCATCTGGAACCGGTTGTGGCCACGCTTCACCTGGGGCACGCCGGGGACCGTCAGATCGGCATTCCAGCGAAGGGTGTTGCTGTCGACGGTCCAGGTCTGACCGTTGTTGTGCGACAAGGCGATTCCCGAATAGTTGGTGTTCCAGCGGCCTGGGCCAAGCCACCGGTGGATCGACATGAAACTGACGAACTGCGTGCCGTTGATCGAGATCCCGCCGGTGGGAATCCGCCCGACCTCGATGTTGCGCACCCCGACCGCGTTGAACATGGGTTGCGCCCACGTCGGGTGGGCCGGTGTCACCGAGGCGCCCGACCGGACCGATCCGGGTACGGCGTTCGGGAATCGGATTCCCTTGGCGAGGTCCGAAGCCGCGTCACTGCGCAGCATCGTGTTGTGCTTCCAGGCCATCTGCCCCGCGCATCGGCCCCAGGTGTCACCGAAGGCCATCAGGATCTGACCGGAGCCGTTGTCCCACGGCACGCCGACGTCGGTCGCGGTGATGCCGAAACGGGTGTCGGTGCGGGCGGGACTTCGGGGACCGGTCACCCAGGAGATGGCTTTGCTGGCGCCGGTGAGCTTCGGGAGCGGGCCCTGCGGCTTCTTCCCATCCGCCCGATAGCTGCCGAAGTCGAGACTGCCCCAGCCGAGCTCGCTGGACCCCGAACTGCCGGTGCTGCCGACATCGCCCCCGGTGATGCCGGTGGCGTTGCAGACCGCGGCTTCGGCGGGTGCGGACACAGCGGCGAGCAGGCCGCCCGTGAGGGCGGCGATCGCGACGGCTGCGAGCACGCGGCGGACCGGGCGCAGACGAATCCGGCTGCGTCGACGCATGGATGTACCCCCTGGGAGATGACAGGTGGTGTCAGTGTTGCAGAAGTGTCAGCTGGGAGAAGCGTCGACGCCAAACCGAAGCCGGTGCGTGACCCGGGAGGAGCGAGCTTGCGAGCCATCCTCCGGCTCCACAAGCCTGACACTGAAGGGAGCAGTGGGGGAGTTGTTTCTCTGGGATCTGGATCGCGGCGCCCAGCGGATCAGCGGCGGGTGGCCACCGCGAACGTGCGGCGGAAGGGCAGGACCGTGCCCCATTCGCGTCGGGGATAGGCCTCGGCGAGGCGCTGCTTGAGATCGGCGACGAACTGCCCCCGGAGTTCGTCGGACAGCGCTTGCATGTACGGGCGGGCGCCGGTGCCGGACATCCAGTCGAACACGGGGTCCTGTCCGTCGAGCACGTGGAAGTAGGTCGTCTCCCAGGCGTCGGCGTGGTAACCGCGGCCGGCGAAGAACTCGAGGTACATCTCGGCGTCGAGTCGGGGCAGTGCCCGCAGGTCGCCGAAAGCTCCCAGATACGGCTCGGTCGCGGCGAGATCGGCGAGGACAGAGTGGGTGGGGGAGTCCGTGTTGTTGGGCACCTGCAGCGCGAACGCGCCTCCGTCGGTGAGGTGGCCGAGCAGTCGGTCGATGACGTCGAGGTGGTCGGGTACCCACTGAAACATCGCGTTGGAGATCATCAGGTCGACCGGCCGGTGAGGCGTCCACTGCGAGACGTCGGCGGCGTCGTAGTTGGCATGCGGATCGGTGTTGTCGCGGATCGCGCGATCGACCATCTCCGCCGAATCGTCGATGCCCAGGATCTCCGCCGACGGCCAGCGTGCCCGAAGGTGCTTGGTGAGATGACCCGGTCCGCAACCCAGGTCGATCACCGACAGCGGGTTGGTCGGGATCTGTGCGATGAGGTCGAGAAACGGACGCGCACGGACGTCGGCGAACTGCAGATAGCGTGTCGGGTCCCACACAACCATGACTCCACCCTAGCCGTGAGCCTGCGATCGGGGGTCGCGGCTGCCGTAGGCTTCCCTGCGTGACAGCTTCCGCGAAACAGGCAACCGACGGCTCCTCCGCAGATCCGGCGGCCGGCTCGGCCGTCGTCGAGATCTCGACCGACGGTGCCTGCCTGGGCAACCCGGGCCCGGGTGGCTGGGGCGCGGTGCTTCGATACAAGGGCACCGAGAAGCGGATCTCCGGGTCGGAGCCGGATACGACGAACAACAAGATGGAGCTCACGGCCGCCATCGAAGGCCTGGCGGCACTGACCAGGCCGTCGACCGTCATCATCTACACCGATTCGACCTACGTGCGCAACGGCATCATGAAGTGGGTCAACGGTTGGCAGGCGAACGGCTGGAAGACCAAGGATCGCAAGCCGGTCAAGAACGCGGATCTCTGGCGTCGTCTGGTCGAGGAGGAGAAGCGACATCAGGTGGAGTGGCGCTGGGTCAAGGGGCATGCCGGCGATCACTTCAACGAGATCGCCGACGAACTCGCGACCACCGCGGCTCGATCGGTGGCCCGATGACGCCGGTGGCGGTGGCCGTCGAACCCGTCCGCGACGAGCATCTGGTCGCCGCGATCGAAGGTGCGGGCGGCCGGATCGTCGGTCTCGACGACGCCCGGGTGCTGGTGTGGATCGGGCCGCCCGGGGAGTTCCCGGAACTGCCGGACGCCGTCGAATGGGTGGCCCTCAAGACCGCGGGGATCGAGGATTTCGTCGCCGCCGACGTACTCGACGACCGTCGGATCTGGACCAATGCGTCCGGCTTCTATGCCGAGAACGTCGCCGAACACGCACTGGCTCTGCTCCTCGCCGGGCTCCGTCAGATCAACACCGCCGTCCTGCGCCACTGGGACAAGGAGCGGATCGACACCGCGGTCCGGTCGCTGCACGGTTCCACGGTCGCCATCGTCGGAGCCGGCGGGATCGGCGCCTCCCTCGCTCCGCGTCTTCGGGCATGTGGCGCTCGCGTCGTCGCGGTGAACCGGTCCGGGCGCGAGGTGCCCGGCGCGCACGAGGTCCGACGGTCGGATGAGTTGGATCAGCTGTGGGGGACGTTCGACCACGTTGTGCTGGCCGCGCCGTCGACGCCGGAGACGCGGCACATGATCAACGCCGAGAGCCTCGCCGCACTACCCGCACACGCGTGGGTGGTGAACGTCGCGCGCGGGCCCCTTGTCGACGAGGAGGCGCTGCACCGCGCGCTGGTCGACGGGCAGATCGCGGGGGCGGCGCTCGACGTGACCGATCCGGAACCGCCCGCCGACGACCATCCGCTCTGGTCGCTTCCGAACGTGATCATCACCCCGCACGTCGCCAACCCGGCGTCGGGTCTGACGCGTGAGCTCGCGCCGTGGGTCGCCGAAAACCTGCGCCGATTCGTCGCGGATGAGGAACTCCTGTCCGTGGTGACCACGAACCGCGACTACTGAGCCCGGGTGACCTGCCGGTTTCGGCCGATTTCTAGAACACGTTCTCGTTTTGTGCCTCGCCGTGGCATGGTCGACGGGTGATTCTCGACAGATTCCGGATAGACGACCAGGTGGCCATCGTGACCGGCGCGAGCCGGGGACTCGGGGCGGCGATCGCGGTCGCCTTCGCCGAGGCAGGCGGCGACGTGGTGATCGCGGCCCGCAGTGAGTCCGACCTCGCGCAGGTCGCCGAGCGCATCCGTGCGGCCGGCCGACGGGCGCACGCCGTCGCCGTGGATCTCGCCGATCCCGACGCCGCGGCGGCACTCGCTCAGACCGCGGTCGATGAGTTCGGTCGCCTCGACACCGTGGTCAACAACGTCGGCGGTGCGATGCCGCGGCCGTTGTTCGACACCAGTCCCAAGCACCTGCGGGACGCCTTCGACTTCAACGTCGGCAACGCGCACGCGCTGGTCGTCGCCGGCGCCAAACAGATCCTCGCGACCACGGGCCAGGGGTCGATCATCAACATCACCTCCGCGGTCGGCCGCGTGCCCGGACGCGCCTATGCCGCCTACGGCACCGCGAAAGCCGCTCTCGCGCACTACACCCGCATCGCGGCGATGGATCTGAACCCGAAGATCCGGGTCAACGGCATCGCTCCCGGCGCCATCCTGACCTCGGCGCTGGAGATCGTCGCCGGCGACGAAGGGATGCGCACCGAGGTCGAGACCTCCACGCCGTTGCACCGCCTCGGTGATCCGGAGGACATCGCCGCGGCGGCGCTCTACCTGGCGTCGCCCGCCGGTGCGTATGTCACCGGCAAGATCCTCGAGGTCGACGGCGGGATCATCGCGCCCAACCTGGATCTCCCGATCCCGGACCTCTGATCGGCCCGGAACGTTCAGTCCGAGCCGCGCTCCAGCGCGCCGGCGATCTGCTGTTCGAGATGTGCGGCCGCCACCCGGGGAACGTCGATGATGCCGTCGAGCTCGGCACGGACCTTCTTGTAGGCGGCCTGCCTCTCGGCCGGCGTGGCGCCGGTGTCGGCGGCGACGTTGATGAGTTTGCGTGCCCGGTCGAGTGCCTCGCGTTCGATGGGGGAGAACCCGGTCTGCTTGCGACGCCGCGCTTCTCGCTCGGCAGCGTCGAACGCGGCGGCGTAGTCGCCGACCGCATCGCGGTACTCGGCGAAGTCGGCTGCGGACATGGAGGCCTCGGCCGTGCCGACGGCGGCGGAATCCGATTCGGGCCGTAGATCATCCGCGCGGACCCGGGCCCGGTGGAAGGCGAGCGTCAACGGTTCGCGCATGTCGGTCATCAGCGGGTACTCGATCAGTGTTGCGAGATCGAGTTCGTAGGCGAACCACTTCTCGTTGAGCGCGTCGTGCTGCTTACGGACCCGGCGCAACTGGTCGGCCGAGGTCGTCGTGAGCTTCAGCTGTTCGGTCTGGGCGTTCGCCTTGATCCGGGCGAGCTCGATCTTGTCCTTGCGTCGCTTCTCGTTGTACTTGCCGATCGAACCGGCCCACCCGCCGACGACCGCGCCGACCGGGAAGATCAGCCACCAGTAGCTCTCGGCGAAGTCGACGATCTCGTTCACGGCTCAAATGTACCGAGAGAAGGCCGAGGTCATTAGGGTGAACACATGGCCGACCCAAGACGCGCCGAAGCTCAGCCTCGACACCGTCGAGGCCTGGCGAGAGTGGTTGCGCGACAACCATGAGACCTCGCCGGGGGTGTGGCTCGTCTTCTGGCGCAAGGGTTCGGGCCGGGAACCGCTCGACTACGACGAGTGCGTGCGCGAAGCGCTGTGCTGGGGATGGATCGACGGTCACACCCGTGTCATCGACGCCGACCGCCGCGGCATGTGGTTCACCCGGCGCGGTCGCAACAGCGGATGGTCGGCGTCGAACAAGGCGCGGGTCGCCGACCTCGCGGCCGCCGGCCGCATTCAGCCCGCCGGGCAGGCCGTCATCGACGACGCTCAGGCCCGCGGCCTGTGGACGCTGTTCGACGACGCCGAGGCGCTCATCGAATCCCCCGAACTCGCCGCCGCCCTCGACGCCGATCCCGTCGCGCGGGCCAACTGGGACGCGTTCCCGCCGAGTGCGCGCAAGGTCGGACTGTCGCAGCTCGCCCTGGCGAAGCGGCCGGAGACCAAGACCAAACGCATCGCCACCATCGTCGAACGGGCGGCGCGCAACGAGCGGCCGGCGTGACCCTTCGTGACGCGCCCTCCGCAAGCTCCGGGCGCTCCTCAGGGAGCGGGGATTGGTCGCGCCCTCCGCAAGCTCCGGGCGCTCCTAGTAATAGCTGGAAGGGCTGGTAACTGGGACATCCTCCTGATGTGGTCATAAGGGGCTTGGTTATCCCAACCACAAAAGGAGGATGTCAATGTCTAAGGCTAGTCGTTTGAGTCGTGGAGACAAG
>NZ_JAFFZF010000074.1:0-11193 GCF_016924115.1 Gordonia sp. BP-119 | reverse complement strand
GGGCGGACTCGGCGGGCCGGCCTTGCGGGCGGCGGCCCGGCGTCGGGTCCGGGGGCGGACGGTGCCGGTGGTGTCGTTGCCGGTGGTGTCGTTGCCGGTGTGGGGGCCGGTGGTGTCGTTGTCCGTCATCAGACCAGCACACCCGCCGCGCGCAGATCCACGATCAGTTCCTCGATCTGCGCCGGGTTCGCGGGCACCTGCGGCAGGCGCGGGTCGCCGACCTCCAGCCCGAGGATGCGCAGTGCCGCCTTCACCATCGTGACCCCGCCGAGGCGCCCCATGGCGTTGACCAGCGGCAGCATCGAGGTGTTGATCGCGCGGGCGGTCGGCAGATCGCCCTTCTCGACAGCGATCTGCATGTCGCGCAGGCGATCCGGGACGAGGTGGCCGATGACGCTGACATAACCGGTCGCGCCGATCGACAGCCACGGCAGGTTGAGTGCGTCCTCGCCGGACAGGTACTCCAGGCTGGTGCTGGCGATCAGGCCGGCCGCCGAGTGCAGGTCGCCCTTGGCGTCCTTCACCCCGCGGATGTTGGGGTGTTCGGCCAGGGCGAGCATCGTCTCGTTCATGATCGGGACCACCGATCGCGGCGGGATGTCGTAGAGCAGCACCGGCAGCGCGGTGGCGTCGGCGACGGTCCGGAAGTGCGCGAGGAGCCCGGCCTGCGGCGGCTTCGAGTAGTACGGGGTCACCACGAGGAGCGCGTGAGCACCGATCTTCTCGGACTCGATCGCGAACCGGACGCTCTCGGCGGTGTCGTAACTGCCTGCGCCCTGGGTGATCCGGGCCCGGTCGCCCACCGCGTCGAGGACCACCCGCAGCAACTCGAGCTTCTCCGGCACGGTGGTGGTCGGCGATTCACCGGTGGTGCCGGACACGACCAGCCCGTCACATCCCTTGGCGACCAGATGGTCGGCGAGGACGGCGGCCTTGTCCAGATCGAGGCTTCCGTCCGGGCGGAAGGGGGTGACCATCGCAACCACGTTCGTCCCGAAGGGATGCTCGTGCAGCGGTTCCTGGACTGCGTTCATGGTGCTCAAGGCTACCGCCTCCCTGTTGGTGACGATCCTCACCCTTCCAGCACGAATGGTGAGGTGGCGACCTCGGTCCCGTCGGCCAGGGTGCCGATCTCGAAATCGCCGAACACGGTGGGCGCCACCCGCATCAACTGGCGTAGACACTCCACCGCGAGCTGGCGGATCTCGACGTCGGCGTGCTCGGTGGCGCGCATGCCGACGAAGTGCCGCCAGGCGCGATGGTTGCCGGTGACGACGATCTTTGTCTCGGTGGCGTTCGGCAGTACGGAGCGAGCGGCCTGACGTGCCTGTTTCCGACGCAGGATGGCGTTGGGGACGTCGGCGAACTTCGCCTCCAGCGCCGCGAGGAGCTCGGTGTAGGCCGCCCGGCTCGCGTCGGTCGCCGCGGTGAAGAGGTCCTCGAGCTCCGGGTCGCCCACGATCGCCGGCGGCGCCACGACGTTGGAGTCGTGCTCGGGCACGAACCGCTGGGACAGTTGCGAGTACGAGAAGTGGCGGTGCCGGATCAGTTCGTGGGTGCACGAGCGGGAGATGCCGCTGATGTAGAACGTCACCGATGCGTGTTCGAGCAGCGACAGGTGCCCGACCTCGAGGATGTGCCGCAGGTAGCCGGCATTGGTGGCGGTACGCGGGTTCGGCTTGTCCCAGCTCTGGTAGCACGCCCGGCCGGCGAACTCGACCAACGCCTCACCGCCCTCGGCGTCGGTGCTCCACGGCACGTCTCCCGGCGGGGTGAACTGGGTCATCGCCACCATCTGCACCTTCAGCGGCACCAATTCGGACACGCATGTCTCCTGTCGTCCGTCGCGGCCACACGTCCGCGTGCCGCGCGGTATCCGATTCTCCCCCACCACGTGAGTACCGCACCGTCGGGCTCCGCCCGCGGTAGAGTCCCTGCAGGCGTGGGCGAGTACCCGGGGGTGGATGCGATGACGACGCGACGCGACTTCCTGCGCACGGGTGCGGTCGTGACCGGTGCGGCGCTCGCCTCCCCCGCCGTCGTCGCCCAGGGCGCGCCGCGGTCGCCCGGGCCCCCGTCGGCGGCAGTGTTCCGCCACGGCGTCGCGTCCGGCGACCCGCTCCCCGACGCCGTCGTCCTCTGGACCCGCATCACCCCGACCCCGGCTGCGACACCCGGTTCCGGCCTGGGGCCGCAGAGCCTCGTCCGCTGGGAGATCGCCCGGGACCCCGGCTTCGGCGCCGTCGTGGCCGCGGGCGAGGTGCGGACGTCCGCCGACTCCGACCATACGGTGAAGATCGACGCGTCGGGTCTGGCGCCGCGCACCTGGTACCACTACCGCTTCACGGTGCTGTCCGGACCCGCCACCGGCGCGGTGTCGCCCGTCGGTCGCACGTGCACCGCCCCCGCGACCGGTGCCGACGTCGCGAAGATCCGATTCGGCGTCGTGTCGTGTGCCAACTGGGAGGCCGGATACTTCGCCGCCTACCGGCATCTGGCCGCGCAGCCGGCACTCGACGCGGTGGTCCACCTGGGCGACTATTTCTACGAGTACGAGACCGGGCGATACACCGGCAAGACCGGAACCGTCCGGCCGCACGACCCCCGCCACGAGATCGTCACCCTGCGCGACTACCGGACACGCCACGCGCAGTACAAGACCGACCCCGACCTCGCCCGGCTGCACCGGGACCTGCCGTTCATCTGCATCTGGGACGACCACGAGTCGTCGAACGACTCGTGGTCGGGCGGGGCGGAGAACCATCAGGCGGGCGAGGGCTCCTGGGCCGCGCGGCGCACCGCCGCGCTTCGCGCCTACGCCGAGTGGATGCCGATCCGCCCCGCCGTCGACACCGCGGGCCGGCACCTGTTCCGCAGGCTCCGCTTCGGCCGTCTGCTCGAGTTGTCCATGCTGGATCTGCGCTCCTACCGCGACCTGCAGGTCAGCGCCCGGTCGGCGGCCATCGACGATCCCGCCCGCACGATCCTCGGCCGGGCACAGATGTCGTGGCTGACCAATGGACTCACGTCGTCGGAGACCCGCTGGAAGATCGTCGGCAACCCGGTGATGATCGCCCCGGTGCTGATCCCCCCGCTGGATCCGCAGACAACCGGCGCGGTCACCGCACTGCTCGGCATCCCGCGCGAGGGCATCCCGTACAACGCCGACCAGTGGGACGGTTACGCCGCCGATCGTCGACGTCTCCTCGAATCGCTGCGCCGCAATCGCGTCGACAACGTCGTCTTCATCACCGGTGACATCCACTCGTCGTGGGCGTGCGACATCCCGGCCGACCCGGCGAACTATCCCGGCGGCGGGAGTGTCGCAACGGAATTGGTCGGCACCTCGATCACGTCGACCAACATCGACGACATGCTGAACGTGCCCGCCAACACCGCCGGGGTCGCGGTGTCCTCGGCCTTCGCGGCCACGAACCACCACGTGCGCTGGAGCGAGTTCGACGCGCACGGGTATTCGGTCCTGACCGTGACGCCGGCGGCGACGCAGATGGACTGGTACTTCGTGCACGACAAGACGAATCCGCGCTCCGGCCAGTATTACGCGAAGTCCTACCGGGTCGCGAACGGCACCCAGCGGGTCGTCCCGGCGGGTGGGCCGGTCGACTAGCTGCCAGTCTCAACCTGATCCAGCAGCGCCGACAACTTCGCGTGGGTGTCGGGCCAGCCGTGGACGGCGATCGAGGTGATCCCGAGGGCCTTGACCGGATAGTCGTTGCCGCCCTCGTCGAGCCGGTCGCCGAAGAACAGGATGTCGCTGGTGCTGAGGCCGAGGATGTCCATCAACTTCAGTGCGCCGTAAGCCTTGTCGATGCCCTTCTTGGTGACGTCCACCGACGTCGAACCGCCGCTGCGCACCTCGAGGTCGGGAAGTCGCTCGGCGGCGTAGGCCCGCAGGGACTCCTTCTTCGCTCCGTCGGGGTCCCAGGCCGCCTTCGCGTCGACGGGCGCCTTCTGCCCCAGCGCGCTGAAGGTGATCTGGCTGCCGCGGTCCTCGAGGATGTCACCCCACGTCTCGCTCTCCCACAGGCCGAGCTCTTTCGCGCCGGCCTCCAGCACGTCGAGCGTGCGCTGCTTCTCGTCGTCGGTGAGGAACTCCGCGTAGACCGTCTCCCAGTCGTTCCCGGACCACCGCACGTACTGCGTTCCGCACGTCGGCATGAGGTGGAGGTTGGCGACGCTGTCGAAGTTGCCGAGCCGCGCGAGAACCTGCTTCTCGAACTGGGTGAAGTTGCCGCCGGAGATGATGCAGCCCAGGCTCACGTCGAGCATCCGACGCAGCAGATCGACCATCTGGTCGTCGAGCGGGCTCTTCGACGGGGCCAGGGTGTCGTCGAGATCGAACATCACCAATCGGTAGTCGTTACCCTCATACGACACGGTCATCGCTTCGTCTCCCATCGCTGTCGTGAACTGTCGATCCTCAGCATTGCATCACCCGGTGTGGGTCACGCGCCGTGCAGCACCCGTTGCAGGTCGGGCGCCAGGTCGCCGCGTCCGGACACGACGACATCGTCGAGGTCTTGCCAGCCGGCGAAGCTCCGCAGATCCGCGGACAGCCGTTCGGCGACGAGGCCTCGGGAACGACCCGGCTCGCAGTAGGCCCCGAGCACCTGCAGGGTGCGGTTCTTGCGGTCGGCCTTCAGGTCCACGCGCGCGGCGATGTCGGTGCCCAGCAGATACGGCAGCACGTAATAGCCGTGCACGCGTTTGTGTTCGGGCACATAGATCTCGATGCGGTAGTGGAAGTCGAAGAGTCGTTCGGCGCGGGGGCGGAAGAACACGAGCGGGTCGAACGGCGACAGGATCGCCGAGGCGTCGACGCGCCGCGGGATCACCGCGCCGGCGGCCAGGTAGGCCGGGTCGCGCCAGCCGTCCACGAAGATCTCCTGCAGCACACCGTCCTCGACGAGTTCGGCGACCGCAGGCCGCGCGTCGGCCGGCCGGAGCCGGTAGTAGTCGGCCAGATCGGCCACGGTGGCGACACCGAGCGCCTGGGCGGCACGGCTGACGAGTTCACGGTGCGCCTGCCCACGGTCGGGTCGCAGCGCGACGATGTCCGCGCCGACGATCCGTTCGGTGAGGTCGTAGTGCCGCACGAAGTTCCCGTTGCGGACCGCCGACAGGTCACCAGCCGCGAACATGGCCTCGCACAGGTGCTTCACCTCACCGCGCTGCCACCAGCTCCCGGCTGCACCGGGTTCACGTTCGATGCCCAGTTCCGCTTCGATGGCACGGGGCGTGGTCGCGCCGACCGCCTCGATCACTGCCCGGACGTCGCCGACCAGAGAACGGTTGCGACGGAGCACGTCTCGCGTGTGCCGATACCGACCGTCGGCGAAGTCGTCCATCCGCCATCGGAAGAGGGGCCAGTCGGGCACCGGGATCAGCGCGGCTTCGTGGGCCCAGTACTCGACGAGCAGCCGCCGACCACGCCCGGGCTGCCACGCGGCGCGGTGCAACAGGTCGGGATCGTAGGCACCCAGGCGAGAGAACAGCGGCATGAAGTGCGCACGCGCGGCGATGTTCACCGAGTCCATCTGCAGCAGCCGCGTTCGGCCGACGACGCGCTTCAGGTGTGCCATGGTGGGCGCGGCGGCGGGCCGGCGGTCGGTGAAACCCTGTGCGGCGAGCGCGATTCGACGCGCCTGCGCGATCGAGAGACGATCCGGCGCCATCAGTCCTGCCGAGCGCGCCGATAGTCGACGAAGCGATACCCGATGCCGCTCGTCGAGGTCTGCCACTCACCGCGATGTGCCACCGCCCAGTCGTCGGTGATCTCCGGGGCGAACGCGTCGGCGCCGTCGACCTCGACGTCGATCTCCGTGACACACAGTTCGGTGGCGAATTCCATTGCCAAGCGGTAGATCTCGCCGCCGCCGATGATTCCGACCCGTTCGCCACCGGCCAGCTCGAGCGCCTCGGCGACCGATCCCGCGACCGACGCGCCGTCGGCCGACCAGCTCGCGTCGCGGGTGACGACCACATTGGCGCGACCGGGCAGCGGCCGAAATCGCGGCGGCAGCGAAGCCCATGTCTTGCGGCCCATGACAACCGGGTGCCCGACCGTCAGTTCCTTGAACCGCGCCACATCTTCGGGGACCCGCCACGGGATCGTGTTGTCCCGGCCGATCGCCCCGCCGCGTCCCTGCGCCCAGACCAGGCGCACCTCACGCGAGCCCTCCCCCGCGAGGTCGGACGTCACACCGCCACCGGGGCTTTGATCCCGGGATGGGACCGGTAGTCGACGATGGCGATGTCGTCGTACTCGTAGTCGAAGATCGAATCCCGCTTGCGCAGTTCGAGTTTCGGATATGGGTACGGGTCGCGTGACAGTTGCAACGTCACCTGCTCGACATGGTTGTCGTAGATGTGGCAGTCGCCGCCGGTCCACACGAACTCGCCGACCTCGAGGCCCGCCTGCTGGGCCATCATGTGCGTCAGCAGCGCATACGATGCGATGTTGAACGGCACGCCGAGGAACAGGTCGGCGCTGCGCTGGTACAGCTGGCACGACAGCTTGCCGTCGGCGACGTAGAACTGGAAGAACGCGTGGCAGGGCGGCAGCGCCATCTGCGGAATCTCCCCCACGTTCCATGCGGACACGATGTTCCGGCGCGAATCGGGGTTGGTCTTGAGCAGGTCGAGGGCGGCCGCGATCTGGTCGATGTGCTCACCGGACGGTGTCGGCCAGCTCCGCCATTGCACGCCGTAGACGGGTCCGAGTTCACCGTTCTCGTCGGCCCACTCGTCCCAGATCGAGACCCCGCGCTCCTGCAGCCATCGGACGTTGGAGTCGCCGCGCAGGAACCACAGCAACTCGTAGACGATCGACTTCAGATGCACCTTCTTGGTGGTGATCAGCGGGAAACCCTCGGCGAGGTCGTAGCGCAATTGCCTGCCGAAGAGGCTGCGCGTCCCGGTCCCGGTGCGGTCGGCCTTCGGCGTCCCTGTCTCCATGACGAGGCTCAGCAGGTCCTCGTACGGAGTCGGGATGGTCCCGGTCGATGACATGTCGCGGATGGCCGTGCTCACGGGTGCCAGTCTAGGCAAAGCAGTAGTCGCACCGCCGGGCGCACGACACGGCCCCGACTCGGCCTGTGACGGCTGTGACTCGTGTGATCCGAGCGGTAGGCTCCTCCCGTGGCCACCCGCAGCACCACCCGCGCCAATCGGTACGCGAAGCGTCGTCGCAAGCGTGTCGCCGCCCGCGACAACGACCTCACCGACGCCCAGTGGCTCGCGCTGCAGGAGGCCTGGGGTGGGTGCGCGTATTGCGGCGCGGTGGGCGTCGCCCTCCAGCGCGACTGCATGCTGGCCATCTCCCGCGGCGGCCGGTACACCGTCGCCAACGTCGTGCCGTGCTGCGGTTCGTGCAATGCGAGCAAGTGCAACTCCGAGGTCACGACGTGGATGCGGCGGAAGAAGCTGGACGAGAAGGCGTTCCTGGTCCGGCAATTCGAGGTGAGCCGCGCGCTCGCCGCCGCCGTCGACCCGGCCGCCGGCCAGGACGAGTGATCAGCCGGCTCGCGCTGCGCGTCGTACTCGTCCGGGTGAGGACCCGTTGACCCGCTTGAACGCCCGGCTGAACGCCGCCTCGGACGAGTAGCCGAGTCCGCCCGCCACCGACGCGACAGACGCGTTCGGGTCACGAAGACGATCCGCCGCCACACACATCCGCCACCGGGTGACGTACTGCATCGCCGGCTCGCCGACGACGGCGGTGAACCGGGCCGCGAACGTCGACCGCGACATCGCGCACTCACGGGCCAGTCGTTCGACGCTCCACTCCCCCGCCGGATCGCGATGGACCGCGGCGACCGCACGCCCGAGTTGTGGATCGGCGAGAGCCCCGAGCCAGCCGGTGCGGGTGCCCTCCGCGTCCTGCAACCACGATCGGATGGCGTGGATGACGATGATGTCGGACAACCGGGTGATGACCGCCTCCCCGCCGGGCCGGAGTTCGCCGGCCTCGTCGATCACGATGCGCATGAGGTCCCGCAGCCACGAGTTGCTCGCACCCGCACGGGAATCGGTGGCGCGGATGGCGAGGATCGGCGGCAGCATCGAGGTCAGCGACCGTGCCGAGGGATGGTCGAACCGGACGACGGCACAGATCAGGACCGAGCGTTCGGGCCCGTCGCCGCCGTGGCGCAGGACGGCATACCGATCGCTCAGGTAGTCGTGCGGCAGATCGGTGACGACCGGGGCGAACGTCGCCTCGCCGTCTCCGCGGATGACGTGCGACCGGCCGTGCGGCACGACGACGAGATCTCCCGGTGCGAATCGCAGCGACTCACCGTCCGGCGCGGACAACCGCAGCGACCCCGACACGACGAGGTGCACGCACAGACAGTCCTCCCAGACCGGCATGGTCAGCGCCCAGGGCTCGGTGAGCTCCGACCGGCAGTAGAAGGCGCCGTTCAACCGGAAGAAGTGCAGGGCCTCCCCGAGCGGGTCGGGGCTGTGGAACGGGTCCGGGTGACTGCCGTCGGGTCTGCGCACCCGTCCATGATCGGTCATCGTGATCCGATCGTCTGCCGTTTCGGACGATTGAGCATGCATTGCGGACTGTGAGCGCTGTTTCGTCCGGCAACTCCGCTTCACTCTGGACATACGACATCGAACGATTCAGGAGGTCCTCATGTACACAATCCTCGGGGCAACAGGCACCGTCGGCGCACAGGTCACCACCCGCCTGCTCGACGCCGGACACCGGGTTCGGGCGGTCGGGCGTTCTTCTGAGCGGCTCGACGCCCTCGCTCGGCTCGGTGCCGACACCGCGGTAGCCGACACCACCGATTCGTCCGCGCTCGCCACCGCCATGCGCGACTCGGACGCGGTGTTCGTGATGCAACCCGTGGATCACACTGCCGCCGACCACCTCGCCTCGCAGCGGACGATGACCGACGCGATCGTCCGCGCCCTCCGCGAGTCGGGTGTGCCGCGTGTGGTCGCGCTCAGCAGCGTCGGCGCCGAGATCAGCTCCGGCACCGGATTTCTGGTCGGTCTGCACATCCTGGAGCAGCGGCTGGCGGAGTTGTCCGGCGTCGAGGTGCTCGCTCTGCGTGCCGGCTGGTTCTACGACAACGCCCGCTCGTACCTCCCGCTGATGCAGAATGCGGGCATCGTCGCGGACTCGCTGGATCCGCATGTGGCGGTTCCGATGGTCGCCACGCGGGACATCGCCGCGGCAGCGGTGGATGCGCTGGTCGGAACAGGCTGGGGCGGTAAACATCTGAGCCGGGAAATCCTGGGTCCGGTGAACGTCGACCAGGCCACCGTGACGGCCGCGTTGGGACGTGCCTTCGGCCTTCCGAAGCTGCGGTATGAGCGCTTGTCCGACGACGACATGGTCGCGACGCTCGTCGACGAGGCCGGATTCAGTCCCGATGTCGCAGGCCATCATGTGGGCATGACACGGGCCATCAACGACGGCCGGGTCGTCGGCCGACGTCCGGGGACCACGGTGCTCACCGGGCCGACGACCATCGACGACTACGCCACCGGCCTGGCGGCAGCCGCGATGGCGACGACTTCGAGTCCCACCGATCAGCTGTCCCGCTGATAGACATCCGGAATGCCGTCGTGGTCGTCGTCGCGCATCTCCTCTTCGGCGACCCGGCGATAGTGGCGGTTGCGCATCCGCAAGATGACCGCCGCGGCCGAGGCGGCCGCCAGTGAACCGACCAGCACACCGATCTTGACGTACTCCGCGCGGTCGGATTCCGGGTCGTACGCCAGGTCGCCGATGAGCAGCGACACGGTGAAACCGATGCCGGCGAGCATCGCGACACCGGTGACGTCGATCCACCGGATGCTGGCGTCGAGGGTGGCGCGCGTGAACCTGGCGAGAAGTGCGGTGGTGCCGACGATGCCCACCGTCTTGCCGACCACCAGACCGAAGATGATGCCCAGCGCAACGGGGTTCGTGAGCGCCTCGCGGAGTCCGCTGAGACCGCCGATCGTGACGCCGGCGGCGAAGAAGGCGAACACCGGGATGGCGAAGCCGGCCGAGATGGGCCGGACCCGGTGTTCGAAATGCTCTGCCAGGCAATGCCGGGTATCCGTCTCATCGCTCCCGACCCGCCGGAGCACCGGGACCGTGAAGCCGAGGACGACGCCGGCGACGGTGGCGTGAACGCCGGACTCGTGGACGAATGCCCACGTGAGGGCCGCCAGCGGGAGCAGGAGCCACCACGCGGTGATCCGCCGCTGCACGAGAACGGCGAACGCTGCGAGTGGGATCAGGGCCAGGGCCAGCGCGGTGCCGTTGATGGTTTCGGTGTAGAACACCGCGATCACCGTGATGGCCAGCAGGTCGTCCACGACGGCCAGGGTGAGCAGGAAGGTGCGCAGCGCGACGGGCAGGTGCGTGGAGAGCACGGCCAGCACGGCGACCGCGAACGCGATGTCGGTGGCGGTGGGAATGGCCCAGCCCTGCACCGCTCCGTCGCCCGCCCGCATGGTGACCGCAACGAAGATGAGTGCGGGAACAGCCATTCCACCGACCGCCGCGGCGATGGGCAGCGCGGCCCGCGCGGGGTCGCGGAGGTCGCCGGCGACGAACTCGCGTTTCAGCTCCAGACCGACGACGAAGAAGAAAATGGCGAGCAGACCGTCCGCCGCCCAGGTGGCCAGGGAGAGATCGAGGTGCAGACCGAGCGCGTCGGACCCCACATGGATGTCGCCGAGGCCGAAGTAGGCGGCCGACCATGGCGAGTTGGCCCATAGAAGGGCTACGACCGCGGCGACGAGCAGCAGCATGCCGCCGATGGTTTCGCGCCGGAAGATGTCGGCGATGCGGGAAGCTTCGGGCCAGGAGCCGCGCGAGAAGAGCGTCGGGGTGGCCCGACGGGAGTCGGTGTCAGTCATGGTGCGTACGGAGTCCTTCGTCGGGTGGGCTACGTACGCGTCGTGGCCGCCCCCTCGTGCGGGGCTCACCGTCAACGCGCAGCCGACCAGACTTCCCGGCACACCGCGTGTCAGTCTAACAGCTAGGCGCCTACGCGGCCCTGTGCACGGCGGGCTCTAGGTGAGTTGTGTTGGGTCAAGCCCCTGGTAGTGGTGTAACTGGTTTTTGATCCTTCGTTGGTGATCAGGCGGGTAGTTGCATCAGTTCATCGGTGCTCACCTCCGTGGTCGAGCTGGTGCCGGTGTCGGTGGTCAGTGTGA
>NZ_JAFFZF010000073.1:0-11844 GCF_016924115.1 Gordonia sp. BP-119 | reverse complement strand
CCCGAACACCCCCTCGTGGGGCTCCTGGACCAAGCCCTCACCCGCGACGGCTGGAGCGAACAAATCCAGCAGGCCATGAGCGACCCCGCCCTCCTGCAATGGACCGTCATCCTCCGCACCGCCGCCAACCGCGCCAAGATCGCGTGGCGCACCGGCGCCACCCCGGACGACCCACGATTCGCCGCCTGGCGCACCCAAACCCTCCAGGCCCTCGCCGACGTCTCAACGCCCGACCAGCGCCACCCCAACGGCGCCCTCGCGAAGTATCTGCGCTACCGGCTCACCACGACCCCCGCGCGACCCGCCACCGGCCAGCGAGCCATCTCAGCCAGCATCCGCGCAGAGGCGATGCTCGCCGCCACCAGCGGAGACCCGCGCACCGCCGCGAACATCACGCGGCTACTCATCCGCAGCGACTAGCCACCGACCACAGGAGCCCTCACAGATGACCAAGCGCAACCCCGGAGTCCGCTACCACCCGGCGCGACCGCTCGACAGCGCGCAACAGGTGCTCGACGGCCTCGACAAACTCCTCGCCGAAGCCGCCGAACACGGCATCCAGCCCACCAAAGCCGTCGCCGCGACCCGCGAAGCCCTCGCCGACGTCATCCTCGAAGAGGCACAGACCGACAGCGAGATCGCCGACGTTGCCCGCCACCTCGACGGCGCCGCCGACGACGCCCTCGACGCCCTTGCGCGCGAAGACGCCACCCCCCAACAGCGCAGCGAAGCCGCCGCCCGCGTCATCTCCGGAGCGACGCCACAGACCGCGCGGCAACTGACCAAAATGCGCAACCAAAACAAGTTCCGCCGCGCCCGCGAGGCCCATAATCACCTGCACCGCCTTGGCGACGCTCTCGTCGTCGACCTCCTCCGACCGTGGGCGCTGGCCATCGTCACCGAGCTAACCGAGGAGCCCCACACAATCGCCGACCACGTCGTCGCGGGGAAGTGGCAGGGGATCATGGCCGCAGAGGAATTCCGGCAGGAACACTCGATCATGGCCGACGACATCCGACGCTGGACCAGCATGCCGAGCCGCCACTCGCTGGAGTACCGGCGACTCCGCGCGATTCAACTCGTCGCCGAGTTCGAACATTTGACCAACGTCACCGACGAGTTGCGCCGACGCGGAATCCTGCCCGACCTCGACCCCGAGCAAACCACCGCGACATCGGCCTCGCTCTACTTCCAGGACCCGACCAAGCTCGCCGACGCCGCCTCCGTCGGCGCCCGCACCGTCCTGTGGTTGTGCCAAGGCATCATCGCCGGATCCGGGCCGACCATCCGCACTGCCGCCGAAGCGGTCTCGGCACACAAGGAGGCCCCCGCAATGGCCAACTGAGAACTTGGGACGACCGTTCCTCCGGTTCGCGGGCCACGTCAACGGGACCGACGAACCTGTAAGGGGGCCAGCGCCAGACGCGACCACGCAGCCCGCGTCCCGGCAGCTTGGGCGGTACCTATCGACCTTCGCCCTCGACGTCCCCTGCGGTCGTCCCTTCCAAGCCCCGTCGCCTGGCCAATAGAACCGAGTGCGTGCCAAACCCCACCTCTCCGGGGCGGACAGCTAACCGAAGTAACTCACTCACCCTCGGTCAGGCGGCGGGCCAAACCCTCCACCAGGCGACAGCCTGACAACTAGCAACTTAGGAGCCACCATGGCCGACATCCTCGACGCACTAACCATCGAAGAGGGCAGCGGCCCATGGACCCGAGGCCCGCGCGTCATCGACCGCCCCGACCGCAACATCTCGACCGCCCTCGTCGACGTCTGCTCACCCGCGTACCCGCTTCCGGTCATCGAAGAGCCCGAGCCCCTCGGCGACGAAGCGCGCCCCATTGCCGCACTCGCGTATGCGGTCGTGCCGACCCGGTGCGAGCCCGCCGAGTACGAAGCCGCCGTCACGACCGCGATGGCCCGCTCGACCCCGTACCAGGCCGCGAAACTCCTCTGGCACGGCAGCGACGTCGAAGACGCGGATGACCCGTTCATCGCACACACCGACGTCCAGACCATCGCCGCACAAGCCGACCCCGTCGACACCGTCGCCGCCCTCATCAACGCCGCCTACGCGCGCCATCCGTGGATTGCCCCGGTCCTGCACGTAGGCACCGCCATGGCCCTCCGTCTAGCGCTCGCGCTCAACAGCAGCGGAATCCCCTGGGTCACCTCACCGGCCTACCCGCTCAACGGTCTCGCCGTCACCGACCGCGAGTCGCTCAAGATCCTCTTGTCGCCCATCGAGAGCACCGCCTCCGTGCAGATCGACGTGAATCGCAAGCAGATCGAACTCAGCCGGTTTGTCTCCGTCGAATTCGACCTCACCAAAACCACACGCGTGGAGTAACTTTCACCCTTCTCACCACGACGCAGCCTCGTCCGGTTCCTCGTCGACGATCACGCCGTCGATGACATCGTCGGATGGCAACTGCTCAGGTGCGACATCCTCGGCCACCGGAGGTAAAGAGAACTTCGACAGGTTCGCGCCAAGTTCGCGCACCTCTGTCACCACCGTGTTAGCGCTGTCCAGCACCCCAGCGAACCCACTCACGACATCATCAGCGGTGGCCAAGCAAGTCAGGGTGATCCCCACCGCGTAGACCAACTTCGCCTTCGCACTAGGCCCGGTCGTCGGCTTCATCGCCTCCGTAGACCCCGCCGTCACCAGCTTCCCCGCCGCATCCTTGACCGGAGCAACCCCGAACAAGCCAACGGACTCCATCAGCCATTGCAGCTCTTCGATCTTCCGCCGTAGATCGCGCACGACCGGCTCCGGTAAGCCCGCGTCGGTGAGCACCGCATTCCAATGCTCCAAGATTCCAGCGAAACCCCTCTGGGTCGTCGCGTCCCACCGACCGCCTCCGACGCGCATGGCCTCAAGGGTGGTCCCCAGATGTCCGAGAGGTCGGATCTCATTCGGACCCGCAATCTCTTTCCCGGCACACGACCAGTCCTGACTCGGCGCGAACGCCCCGTGCCACGACGGTAGGTAGACATCGAAGTGCTCGCTAAGGTTCGGATCGCTCTGCACAATCAGCCTCACGTGATCGAGCAAGTTGAGAGTCTGGGCGTGACACCTGAGAAACTCCGTCGAACCAAAGGGCACATCCCCGAAGGCACTCACCATCGACGCGTAAAACGAAGCACCGTTGTTCTTCAGATAGACGGTCTTTGCGATCCGGTAGAGAGCGGTGGCGGGATTACTGGGATGGACGACCTCGTCGGTTTCTTCTGTCATGCAATTGAGTATGTCCGGCCACACCCACAGAACGATGCACAAGTCGCGTGCCTGTGGATAGATCAATCCACAGCCGCGCTAGACAGCCTCGGAGTAGCAGAACCCCAGAGCCCCCGGACCCACGACACCAAGCCGATCCCGGAACCAACAGACCACCGCATCACCGACGAGACCGACGTCGGCACTCAAGAGCACGCCATCCGAGGCCAAGTCATTTACGGACCAGGTATCCGGCTCCAGGTCCTCGACGACAACCTCATCGACGAGAGCCACCCTCGACAACCGCAGAATCCAACCACCCTCAACCCGCATGACATCCGCGCAGTCAACAAGCTCGTCATCCTCGACAGCCTCACCGTCACCGATGTCGAGAATGTCGCCGTCGTCCATCGTTTCGAGGCTCTCAATGAGCCAGCGCCGCATGTGATCCCAGTCCTGACGCACCTTCATCAACGAACACCCGCCCGCAACTCCGCGTGAACCGCGCTCATCCGGTCCATAGACGCCCGCGACCGACGCATCTCTTCAAGTATGGCCGCGCGCTGCATCTCGCCGGTCATCTTCGAGGCGCTGGCCATGATCGGCGTCAGTTCCCTCGACCTCCGCCGTTCCGCCAAAATCTCCTCGATGAGTTCAGCCTCACGCGCCGCGACAACATCACGCCGAGTGGCGCGAGCGATCCGCCGCGCACCGAGGACAGCCGCCCTCGACGGCACAGAAGGACGCGCACGCTCGACCGGCTCGTCGCATAAACCCGAAGCCGCAGCTTGTCGCCGAACTTCCTCGGCGTCCCAGCGCGCGACCTCCTGAGCGATCATCGACCGCACGGTGAGTTCACGGAGCACCGGACGCCGCCGCGACCGCGACCGGGCGCCCAACTGCGCACGCAACGCCCGATCCAGCGTCCAGACACCGCCGCGACGCCTGTAGATGACCGGGCCAGGCTCAACCTTCACCATGCCGATCACAAGGGATTCGTCCGACGCATGGACGAGGGCGAAGACGCGGTCACGCGGGCCGACGCCCGCCGACGTCGGCGCTGGCCCGCTCATGTCGCCGCATCCCATCGCCAGGCGTCCGGCTTGTCGAAGTCCACGAGAACCGCATACCGCCCGCCCTCGTCGTCGCTGGCCACCCGGAACGACCCTGTATAGCCCCGCGCCCGCAACGCCTTGTGGACGCTCCCATCGGCGAACGAGACGCCATCGGGCAGAGGTAGCCGATGACCGGATGGTGTGCCCCGGTTCTGCGCCGCGCGCATCCGGGCCAGCATCGCGGCGTCGCCGCGTGTCAGCTCACCCATGACGCCAACCGCCCGCCACAGCGGCCCCCGCACAACGCAGAACGCTGACCGGGTCCGAAGACCCGGCCAGCGCTAGGAAACTCTCAGCCGTCATGCGCCGATTGTATCTACCTTTGTGTCAACCGCCGAGCCCTTAGTGACCACGAGAACTTGCCCACCCGCGCGCTCGCCCATGAGCTTCACGTACTCGCGATCCCACGACTCACCGATCAGGCTTAGATCCTCCGCGAACAAGTCCGAGTAGATGTCGAGGGTGATGCTCGCGCGGCTGTGTCCCAACTGCCGTTGGACCTGGTGAACGTGCATCCCTCGTCGCACCATTTCCGCTGCCGCCGTATGCCGCAAATCATGCGGAGTGATGAGCGGATCACCCTCGGCATCAACGAATCCCGCCGCAATCACCGCAGGCGCAAAGCGTCGCGTCGCCCAGTTCTTTCGTCGTAGTGGCTTCGATTCGCCCTTTGCTTTACGACCACCCTGTTGGAACACGAAGGACTGCGGACTCCGGCCCCCGCACACCGCCCGCAGCCGGTCTGTGATGAACGCCGAGAGGCTGACTTGGCGCGGCTTGCCAGACTTGGGGGAGCCGAGCTTCACACCCTCTGAGGTCTCCACCGCGTTCAACCGGATCCACGCCGTCCGACCGCCGAAATCAATTTCCCCGATCTGCAAACCCGCCGCCTCGCCGAAACGCAAGCCCACCTCGGCGAGTAGGAGGAGCAGGGTTTCATTCTCCGTGTCGCCATCCTCACCGACCATCGCCGCCGCCAACTCGAACACCTGAGACGACGTCAGATATACCCGGCGCTCCATCGCTTCGCGGTTCGCCTTCGGCAGCTCGACATCTCGACAAGGGTTGCGGCGCAGACGGCCCGCCTTGACCGCAGCGTTGCAGATACCCGACAGCACCACCAAGCACTCCGAGACCGACGACCGACTCAACCCCTTGTCCCCGGTAACCGTCGCCGCACGACCGCTCGACAACGAACCGACCCACGCCGCGATGCCCTCGAAGTCGAGATCCACCAAGGCCACATCACCCCAGCGCGGCAGAATGTGCGCGTTGTAGCGATTGCGGTAACTCGACGCCGTCGACGCCGCCTTCGTCGCCAAGTACGGCAACCACACGTCCTCGGCGAACTCGGCCACCGTCATCGCACTGCGATCCGCGCGCACGTACTCATGCCGAGTCACGTCAGCCATTTGATCGTCTAACCACCGCTGAGCGTCACCCTTGGTCGCGAACCCCTTACCCACCTCACGACCATCCCGCGCAACGAAACGTGCCTGCCAGCGAAGCCCCTTACCGTGCCGCGCAGTAGGGGAGAACTTCGACGCACAAGCCCCACCACAACGCTCACCCTCTGGCAGTGCTGTCCGCGAGTGCCAGCGGTCCAGCACACCGCTTCTCACGTTGCGCTTGGTCTTCGCCGCCGTCGTCTTCGTAGCCATCGGGATCCCCATCGTCTGCACCGGAGTTGCTTGGTTGTCCACAGAATACCTCACATTGACCGCTGGTGTTACTGCGGTCTCAAACAAATCTCGAACCCTCCACCGACGCTGCAAATAGCCAACTAAAGGCCAAATCCCCAGGAGCACAACGGCTAGTTGCACAAGCCCCGGACATAGTGCCTGGTCAGAGGTGGTTTTGGTGCTGGACAAACTCGCACAGTCAGGCGTAAACATGTCCCCACAACAGAGCAACACCAACCAACTAGGAAGTTGTAAAAGCATGGGACACAACGACAAACGCCCAACACCGACGATCATCGCGCGGCCCGTCATCACCGACCCCGACGAGGTCGACGACAACACCCCGGATTCGCGGATGGTCTCCGTCGACGTCGCCTCCGCGCTCACCGGCTTCTCCGTCGGCTCCCTGCGCACCATGCGCAACCGCAAGTCTGGCCCGCCGAGCTTCGTGCTGCGCCACAAGCTCGTATACCGGCTGGGGGATTTGCGCGACTACTTGACCGAGACGTACACCTCGACCCTCGTCACCGAGGCCTGAGGCGCCGGGGAGTGCCGGATTACAACCGCCGCGCCCGGACCCCTCCGCCGCGTGCCGTGTCCGCCAACGGGAGCTGCATCGGCCACGCCGACCGATTCGACCTTGACATCCTTCCAGGCGAGACCACATGGCAGCGGCGACAGCGCCTGGCCAACGCCGAAGCCACCTGCGCCCGCTGTCCAGTCCTGGCCGCATGCCGCCGTTGGGCGCAATCCCAACCGACGAATTCGTTTCACGGTGTGGTTGCGGGACAACGGTTTCGGTCACATTGGTACCCGAAGACGTCATCGAAGAAGCCCGCCTAATGAAACGGCCCGCGCCCCCTAGGGAAGCGCGGACCGCAGGAGCCGTCATGCGCAACGACCACCCGATTGTATCAGCCCTTGTAGCAACTGACCTCGTCGATCTCGCCCGAGTCGACTCGGCGACCTACCGCCGCCGTCAGGAATCCGCCCGAAGCGTCGTCCGCATCACCGGCGCGCCCGAGGTACTCGCCGACCTGCGCGCCCGCCTCGACGAAGCGCTCGCCGCCACCGACCCCGCCCGCGCCGCCGTTGCGCTGGCCTCGACCATTGGGGAGATCACCCGATGACCGACAAGAGCAAACCGCCCCAGGACGTCGACTACTCCATCGCGTCGCAGCTTGTGTGGTGGGCCGACGACACCACCTCGTCATACCGCGACGACGGCGAAGACCACTACGAACTCGCCCGCCCCAACGACTACGTCGACGACCCGACGCGGCTCCGCCCGGTACTCGTCGCGCTTCTCCAGCGCCTACGTCAAGAGTTCCAGGACGCCCCGACGCGCAACCAGCTCCGCGTCATCGCCGCCCTGCGCGCCGCATGCAAGAACGCACCCCGCGACTTCGACCGCCGCGACATGCTTCTCGCCGCGATGACCATTCTCACCGTCCTCCGAGGCGCCCCCACCGACCTCGGAGACGACCTCATCGCACGACGCCTTGTGCCCGTCGCCGCCATCGCCGCCGACATCGTGGTCGGCCTCATCGGCACCGAAGCCGAACGCCGCGACCAAGGCCTACCGCCCGATCCGCACGCGATCATCGACTGAGTGCATAGTGTCCTGAGTTTGATTAATTGCCAACGCGCACAACGACTCTGGTGATTGAAACCCGATGAGACCGGGCGTACTGTCCAAGGAAAGCCCGAACAAGACAAGGAACGATCAGAAATGCCCATGCGAGCCCCCACCACGCCAATCGAACGCGAGCTACGGCTTGCCCACAGCCACTACGCGAATGCTCACGGTCGGCCCGACGCTGACGAACTCCGACGGCAGGTGAAGGTGCTGCGCGCCCTCAACGCCCTCGACAAAGGCCTGTCCGACCTGGCGATGACCGAGACCGAGCGCGGACGGTTCTTCGCCCTCCTCGCCGGTGCGACCGTGATCGACGAGACCGAAACCGAGGTCGCAGCATGACGACACGCACGCGGATCTACCTCGCAGGAAAAATTGACAAGAACGACTGGCGACACGACGTTGTCCCAGGTCTACATGGCGCGACCTACTACGAGAGCGACCGGCACTATGACCTCCCGACATGGCCAACGCTCCCGATCAACGATCACTACGCCTACGTCGGCCCCTACATGACCTCTGACGACCACGGTTGCGCCCACGGCAGCAGCATGCACGGCAACGGCACCGACTCCTGTTGCATCGCACCAGATAGCCCCACAGCCATGCGTCGAATCATCAAGGGCCGATGCATCCAGGCCATCCGAGACTGTGACCTGTTCTTCGCCTGGCTTGGCCACGACGACGCACTCAGCGCATACGGAACGCTCAGCGAGATCGGCTACGCCGCCGCGCTCGACAAGCGAATCGTCATCGGAACCAACTGCGCCGCGCGCTACTGCACATGCCCACAGGACAACCTCTGGTTCGCAAAGCTCTTCGCACGCGACGAGGCCCTAGTACACGCCGATAGCGCCCCGGCGGCACTAGAGCACGTCTTCAACGGACGCGTGCCCGTCTAGCCCGAGCAGCTCCGCCGCTCACTCCCACCACCCCCAGGCCTCCCAGACCTCCCAGACAAAGCGAAAGCCCGCCGGAGAGACATCCGACGGGCCTTCAAATAGCGGAACGGTCTGGGACCGAATCACCACCTCGCACGGTCGATTCTACCCGCCGAACCGCTAGCAGGCACCACCGCAACGGCAGAGGCAGGACACAGAGTGAAGATCGAACCGCACGCACTAACGCATCCCCGCACCCGCACCGACGCTGACTGGCGAGCGGAGGTCGCGGCACTGGTAACCCCGGCGAACATCACGCAGGCCACAGCCCTCCACTACGCCACGGCCCTTGGCGTCATACCGATCAAGGTCTACGCCCACGACGGCGCCCGCATCCCCGAGACCGGCACCACCGGCGCCGTCGCCCTCCCCGAACCCGCCACCATGGCCGCACACATCGCAGCCATGGACGACACCCACCAACTAGGAATCCGACTGCCCGCCAACATCATTGGCATCGACATCGACACCTACGACGTTCAAACAGCCGGCGGATTGGTCCACAAGCGCGGCGGCACCACCATCACCCGACTCGAAACCGAGCTAGGGCCACTGCCCCCAACCCTCTGGTCAACCCGCCGCGAACCCCAAAGCGACGCACCCCACCACCGCACCGGCATCCGCTTCTACCGACTCCGAGAGCGGACGTTGCGGTACTACAGCCGCCGTGGACACCACTTCCTGCAACTCCGCGACATCCCCCCGCACGTCGAGACCATCGCGTTCTCCTACCGCTACGCCGCCGTCGCACCCACCACCGCCGACGGACTCACCTACACCTGGCACGCCACCGACGGCACCGTCATCGACCCCCTCGACATCCCCAACGTCGACACCCTCGCCGAACTACCCGACCCATGGGCCGCATACCTCATCAAGCCACCGAACACCCGACGCCGCACCAACCTCCGCCCACCAGGCGAACCCAGCGGAGGCGGCGCCACCTACGCCGAGCGCGCCGACACAGCCGACGCATGGTGTGCCGAGAACATCGCGCATTGGACCTCCGAGCCCGACGAGTACATCAGCGAACTCGCCAACCGCTACATCACCGACCTCGGCGCCGGTAGCCGTCACCTCACAGCCCTCCAGGGCACGCACGCCCTCCTCCGCGCCGCCACCGGCAGCCAAGAGTGGCCCGGACACCCCGGCGGACAAAAGGCCCTCACCAAGCTCGCCGAAGCGTTCCTAGACGCGAAGCCGACTCCCACCGCCCTCGGCGACTTCAACCGACAGTTCGCCAACGCCGTCGACAAGCTCGCAGCCGACATCGACAGCGGAGACCTCCGCCCCAGCCCCGCCAGCCTCGTCCCGCCCCGCTGGTCCACCGCAACAGAATCGAGCGCGCAATGACCGCCGAGCCCGCCTACAACGACGACTTCGACGACGAGAACACCGACTCCACCGTCGACATGCCCCCCTGGATGGCCGAGGGCAAAAGCGTCCTCCCCAACAACGTCCTCGGCATCACGCCGGACCCGGCGCCCCTCGAAGTCCCGGACTACGAGCCCGACGAACCCGCACCCGTCGACGGCCCCCAGGACGCCGAGGATCAACCCGAGACCGACGAAGGCCCCCAGGACACCGCCGACGACAGCAACACCACCACGGACGAGGCTGACGCGATGGACGCCCCTGACAACGCCGACGCGGACACCACCGCAGCCGACCCGGAAGACCCCGAGGACCCCGCCACGCCCTTCACCGACCCCACAACGCACACCGCCGCCGCAAAAGCGATCTACGCCGACGAGGACGCGCAGTTCTGGGACCGCCGCCAATCGCTCCGCAACATCCGCGACTACGCCGATAACGGCTATGCCTCCCCGTGGGGAGTCCTACTGTGCTGCATGGTTTTCGCCCTCCACGACGTCCCCCACACCGTCGCCCTCCCACGCATCGGACGCGTCGGCAGCCCCGGCAGTCTCAACTTCTTCGGCGCCATCGTCGCCGAACCCGGCGGCGGCAAGGGCCAAGCCACCGGCGTCGGAGCCGACTTCATGGGCCATAACCGCGACCAAGACGTACCCATCGGCACCGGCGAAGGACTCGTCAAACAGTTCATGCGCCCGATCACGCCCACCCGAGCCGCCCAGATCAAGAAGGACGGCCTCATCATCGACTCCTACGTCAACGGCTCCGACACCTACGAATGGGCACGCCGCGCAGTCAACCTCGACGCCAGCGAAGTCGGCACCCTCGAAAAGCTCGCCGAACGCGGCGGCGCAACCCTCGACGAAGTCCTCAAGAAAGGATGGTCCGGCGAACAACTCGGATTCGGAGTCGCCGCCAACGACAAACGCGTCATCGTCCCCGGCAACGCCTATCGCCTCACGATGCTTGTCGGAATCCAGCCCGAACGCGGCGGCATCCTCTTCACCGACGACGCCCGCGCAGGGGGCACACCGCACCGCTTCATCTTCGCCGAGGCCCGCGACAAACGCCGCATCGAAACCCTCGGCCTCAAGACCAGCCCGCCGCCGATTCCGCCCCGATTCGACCGCAGCGTCTTCAACCACCTCGGAGGCCCCTGGACCTCACCCTGGCCCAACGAGTTCCCCGTACCCGCCAACATCAAAGAAGAAATCCTCGACGCCATCCTCGGCGGTGTCGGCCTCGACGGCCACCGCGCACAAGCCCGCGAAAAGGTCGCCATTGCGCTGGCCATCCTCGACGGTCGCCGACACATGAACCAAGAAGACTGGAACCTCTCCGCCATCGTCATGGCCAAATCCGACGAACAACGCACCAAGATCGAATCCGCCCTCCGAGCCAAACGCCAACGCGCCGCCACCGCCCGAGGCACCTCCCGAGGCCACGAAGAGATCGCCGCCGAGAAAGTCCGCAACAACGACCGCACCGAACGAGTCGCCGAAACCCTCCGCGACAAGATCAGCCAAGCAACCGCCGAAGGCAAACCCATCAAGCGCGGCGACCTCCGCAAGGCCCTTAACTCACGCGACCGCGACGCCTACGAACCCGCCATCAAGCTCGCCGCTAGCTACGGGTGGATCACCGGCAACGACACCGACGGGTACACCACCAACCCACAATGAGCGTCCACCCGACCAAGGCAGGGGTGGACAGGTGGACAGGGTGGACACCAAAAATGGGTGTGGGTGAATGGTGGAATCCTTTTAGAAGATGAATTTACATACATATATATAACTACCTGGGGTTATTAGGTCACCCTCATACGGATTCAAATTTTGACCCAGACCCCCTGTCCACGTGTCCACCCTGTCC
>NZ_JAFFZF010000072.1:0-11979 GCF_016924115.1 Gordonia sp. BP-119 | reverse complement strand
CATCGCCTACACCCTCAACAACCGTCCTAGAAAAGTCCTTGGATGGAAAACTCCCGCCGAAGTCTTTGGCGAACAACTACACTCGCTACAACAACCCAGTGTTGCATCGACCGATTGAACGCGCCCAATTCCGATCGCGAAAATTCGTACACGCCTTGAACACTCATGGACTCACGGGGTCGATGGGCAAAGTCGGAGCGTGCGGGGACAACGCAGCGATGGAGAGTTTCTTCGCACTCCTGCAACGCAACGTGCTCGACCGCCAACGCTGGGACACCCGCGAGCAGCTTCGGATCGCGATCGTCACCTGGATCGAACGGACCTACCGCCGCCGGCGCCGGCAAGCCCGCCTCGGTCGGTTGACGCCTGTCGAGTTCGAAGCAATGATCAACACCGCCGCTGCCGCGGCATGACACCCAAACTGTCACCTATCCGTGCAGCAGTCCCCATCGGCAAATGCATTGCTTCTATAGAAGTGTGCCCACCGAACGCTGACGACGTTCGGTGGGCACACTTGCGCCCTATAGCGGCGCTAATTCGATACAACCGGCAGCTCGCCCTGCTCATGCTTCGCGCGTAACACCTTCTTATCGAACTTGCCCACGCTCGTACGCGGTACCTGCTCCACGAACGTCCAGTTCTTCGGGATCCACCAGTGTGGGATCTCCTCCGGGCAATTTCTTAGGCACCACTCGTGAAGCGTGTCAGCCGACACCTTGCGACCCGGTACCGGAACCACCACGGCGAGAGCTGTTTCCTGCCACCGGGGGTCGGGCATCGCGACAACCGCGGCCTCGGCGACATCTGGGTGCGACATGATCCAGTTCTCGAGCTCCACTGACGAGATCCATTCGCCCCCTGACTTGATGACGTCCTTGGACCTGTCGGTCAGCGTCAGGTACCCGTCCGGGCTGATGTGTCCCACGTCTCCGGTCCGCAACCAGCCATCCCGAAACCTCTCGGCGTCCTCGAGCCGGTAGTAGCTGCCTGTGACCCACGGACCCCGCACTTCGAGTTCGCCGACGGACTTGTCGTCACGGGGAACCGGCAGGCCGCCCTCGTCGATGAGGCGCATCTCCACCCCGCAAATTGCCCGTCCCTGTCGCTTGCGGTACGACATTTCCTTTGTGGGGCTGATCCCGGCGGGAGGCCGACTTACCGCTGCAAGCGGGGACGTCTCAGTCATGCCCCACGCCTGGATAATCTGTACGCCGAAGCGGTCCGCAAACCCTTCGATCAACGACTGCGGGACAGGAGCTCCACCACAGGCGACAAGGTCGATTGATGACAAGTCGACACCCGGATTCGCGATACCGTACTGAAGAAGATCGTTCCAGATTGTCGGTACTGCTCCTGCCTTCGTGGGGCGATGCTGTTGGATCAAGTCGGCGAGCGGCGCCGCTTGAAGGTATCGATCAGGCATGAGCAAGTCCGCGCCGGCCATCAGCGACGCGTAGGGCAGACCCCAGGCGCTGGCATGAAACATCGGCACGACGGGAAGTACACGATCGGCTTCTGCGATCGCCAGAGCGTTACCAGTACACGCTGCAATGGAGTGCAGAAACACCGAGCGATGACTGTAGACGACCCCCTTGGGATCGCCTGTAGTGCCGCTCGTGTAACACATACCCGCAGCCGACCGCTCGTCGGGATCGACCCAAGAGAACATTGGTGATTCTGCTGCGAGCGCGTCATGGTATCGCATCACGGTCACGCCGTGGCCGTCGAGCGGGGAGGTGTCGCCGTCGCCGGTAACGAACACAACCCGAACCGTCGCCAAGCCCGGTAAGACCGCCGCCAACAACGGCACCAGCGACCCGTCCACAATGATGACCTTGTCTTCGGCGTGGTTCGCGATGAACTGCAGCTGAGCCGGTGACAACCGGATGTTCAGCGTATGCAGCACCGCGCCCATCGCGGGTACCGCAGCGTACGCTTCGAGGTGCTCCTGGTTGTTCCACAGCATGGTTGCCACGCGGTCGTCGCCGACCACGCCGACCCGGCGCAGAGCATTCGCCAGACGTGCGCATCGCTCTTCGAGATCGCCGTAGGTTGCGTACCGGGCAGAGTCGCTCGCGGAATAAGTAATCACCTGCCTATCAGTATGATTGGTTGCGACGTGACGCAGTATCGATGACACTGTCATCGGCACCTCCTGCATGGTGCTTTTCATCAAATTCTCCTTTCGCGGCGGACGCTGGATCATTCGGCAGGTCCGTAATCCTGGATCTGCCAGCCGTTCTCGGTCTTCAGCACGACTACTTTCAACAGTGTGGGGAGTTCGCTCGGCTGAGGGTTCTGAACATTCTGGGTCTTCTGGGTGGCGAAGACCAGCACCGTGTATTCCCCCCGGTTCTCGCTGGCGCTGCCGGTGACACTGGTCGCCAGTACGCGTCCCGACGCTTGGACCTTGGCCTGTTCCATGATTTGGGTCAGGGTGGGTTCGACATCGTCGTATCGCTTGACCAACGCATCGCTGGCATTCTCTTTCACTTCGGTAAAGAATGCGCCGGTGTTTTGGTAGCTGTAGGTGAGCGACTTTGTGGTGTAGTCCGATGCTGCCTGCGCTGCCTGCGCTCGTTGTGTGGCAGCGTTCTCCGCGGACGTCTTTGCTTCCCTCATGTCAATGTAGAGGTAAGCAAAGAGGCCGGCCAGCACCGCGAGTGCCACCACGAAAGCGCCGGCGGCCACCGCCTGGACGCGTGCTGATCTCCATCGGTGCCTGGCATCGGACGTCGGGGGGCTTGCCTCGTCCGGGGCGGGACCGTCTTGGGACGTCGCAGATTCTGTAGCACCAGTGGCGTCGCTGCGATCTGCTTTGTCGGAAGCCGCAGTCAGCTTATCCTCAGCGCTGCTGTCCTTGGATTCTGGTCCGTTGTCTTGTGCCGTCATTTGCTGCCTTCTGTGAATGCTGGTGTAGGAGGTATCCATCGGGCGTCAGCGAGGTGATGGCGTGACGGCGATCGGAATCTGCGCCTGCCCCCGATGTGACGCTGGGAATGTTCGAGCCAGAAGATCACCGATCGATCCGAAGTCGATGTATGTGTCTGCGACTTTCGCCGTCGCCGGCTTCACCGCGCGGGTAATGGCGACAATATCGGGCTGGAGTATCTGGATGTAGCCGCTGAGCTTTTCCACTAGCTTCAGGATCGGTGGCCATTTGTCGTAGGACGTAGAAGTGAAAACGATGAACGCACGTTGGATCCTCGCCAAACCGTCGACGGCATCCGGGGTCCGGACCGACGCGGTGCTGAGCACACCGCCCACGTTCGACATAAGGCCCAGGAGGAACTCGGCATTGTCCGCAGTGGTACGGACGGCACCGTCGTCACCGACGAAGTCCACGAGGCGGTGCATCATGTCTCCGATCGTGTCGAGGTCCTTTTGCCGGCCGTCGACTGCCGCCGAGATCGTTTCGTTGATGGACTGAATCGATGCTGGATCGAGCGCGTCCGCCACTGCCGACATTTTCGGGAGCACCTGGGGAACGGATTGCGACACGCGGATGGCGCCGGCGGGCACTAGGTCCCCACTACGCAAGTACTCACTGGTGGTTGTGCCCGGTGGGATGAAATTGATGTATTGTTCTCCCGCGACCGAGAGGTTCTGAATCGTCATGACACTGCCGCGAGGAATCTTATAGTCGGAGTCGATGGACATGTCGACGGCGAGCTGATTACCTGTGACGCGAATAGATGTCACTTTTCCCACCGGCACCCCCTCTAACATTACCGGTGATGTGTCTAGAAGGCCGCCCGAGCTCTCGAGTATGGCCGAGATCGCGTAGTCGGTGCGGAACGGGTTTACCCGTGCCACGTCGATGATCAAGTATGTCGCTCCGACGAGGAGAACGAGGACAAGGGCAACCAGCGATACGAGGGTGCTGCGGATCATGGCATCATTCCGATCGCTCGCAAGACGGTTATGAACGACTCGGCATCACGCCGCGCCAGTTCTCGGCCATCGATAGACACATCGGAGACGTTGATATCTGGCGAGCTGACGAATGGGATGAGCCTTTCGCGTATTACACGAGCCGCCTTGTCGGAAACATCCTTGGAGTAGATGTCCGAGTACGCGATGGACGCGACCACTGGCGCGATCGCGCCCACCGTTTCCTTGATGCGGGAATACTCAGGGTCGACGATACGGCCTGCGGATACCGCGAAGTCGCGCAGATTAGCGATGAGTAGCGCTACGTCAATTAGCGAGTAGCCCAGACCATAAAAGTTCACTCCCCCCTTGGTCAACATTCGGTCTGTACCTGACGGGTCGGCCAGGATCACTTTGAGTGTGCGATCGGCTGACTGCAGGATTACGTCGAGTTTGTCGGTGTTGGCAGACACCTCAGACACGGTGCGCAAGGTCGTGCGGTAGAGCGCATCGAACTGGGCGGGGTCACTCGGAAAAGTCGAGTTCAGCGTCGATATCGCGGTATGGATTTTATCGAGTTCACCCCCGCCCAATACGTTAGCCATACCCCGCATCACGTCCTCGACGTTGGCAGCCGGTTCGGTGCGTGAGAGAGGTATTACCGATCCCGCGCGCAGCAAGCCTTGGGTGGACTGCTGTGCAGGGGGAAGGATGGCCACATAAATCTCGCCCAGGAGAGTGTCTTGGCGGAGTTCCGCGCGCGAATCTTCCGGCAGCTGGGCGTCTTTATCAATTCGGGCAGCAACCAGCGCGTGGCCTCCGTCGTAAGCGACGCTGGTGACGGCACCGACGTCAATCCCTCGAGAGAGGACTTTGGCACGGGCAGGCAAGTTCAGAGCACTCGTGAACTCGATCTCGATGTCGTAGCCGTCTCGGGCGGATGATCCACCGATGGTCGGCGGGTTGTCAGCACTGATGCTGCAGGCGGCGAGGGCGATAGTCGCTACGAACAGCGTCACGATCGCGGCCGTGACACGACGAAGGTAGCCGTAGATCATCATCGAGGTTGCCCTCCGATCAAGTTGGCGATCGTCGCCGCTTCGTTACCCGTCGCGCAAACGTCCTTGACGGAAGGAGGAGCGCACGCGTTCTTGAGGGCCTGCAGTGGTACAGATATTGCGAATGCCCGCAGGATCGACTTCGCATCTGGATGCTCAACGATGAGGTCAGCTGTTCGAGCGGCGACGGACGCAAGTATGTTTTCTTGCTTGCCCGCTTGCGAGAGGAGGGGAACCGCAGCATCTCCAAGTGAGAAAATAGGTGGCCCGAAGTCAGACGATAGGCGCGACAGGATAGGGACGAAGGTGCCTGCGTACTCTGTTGCGGCGCCGAATGTTTGACCGAAAGCAACAATCACCTCAATTGCGCCTACGAAGTTGTCGAATAGCTGGGTCACCTCAGTACTGTTTTCGGTGGCAACACCGGTTAAGGTGGCGAGATTGGCTACAATCCTGCGTATCTGGCTATCACGCCGGGTCGGATCGTTGATTAGCGTGGCCGAGTCCTGGAGAATGCCGGATATATCACCCTGGGTCCCTTCCATGTTTTTCGAGACGAGTGTAAGTGCCTGAAGAATCGCATCCGTGTTACGTCCGTCGTCCTTGACGAGTTCGTCTGAAAGAGTGCTGATCGCGTCGAGCGTTTGACTAATCCCCAGTGGAGTCCTGGTCTTTTCCAGTGGGATACACTCAGCCGACTTGTAATATTCTCCGCCACGATAGGGATGGGTGAACTCGATTTGTCTTTCGGTGACAATCGAGGTGGACACCAGGGTCGCACCCACATCTGCGGGAAGCGGCACGGTCTTGTCGATCCGCATATCGACACGCACACCTTTCTGTCCCTCCTCGTGAATGCCTACGACCCTGCCCACCTTCTTGCCGAGCATCGCGACGGAATTGCCTTCGTACAGACCTGATGCGTCAGAAAACTCCGCACATAGTGATCGCGTGTCGTCGTCGGCTGTCGCATAGTCGATTCCGACGCCGCCGATCACTACTGCCAGTGTGACAATGGTGGCGATCGGGATCAGATGCCGACGCATCCGCTCCGTCAACATTTGTTATCACCAATCGGGATACAGACGCGGACGGTCGGTTCAGGACTCGCAGGTCCGACCTGCGGAGCATTGAGGAGAATGCTCAGTCTTCTGGTGATCTGATCGACCTGGGCCAGCGCGTCTTGGTAGGCGGGCATCTGGGCCGACACCTTGTTTAGAAGGATCTTAAACTGCTGTACCGATGGTTCTATACCGTCGCGGTACGCGACAAGCGGCCGGGTCAGCAACTTAAAAAGACGACGTAGATAATCGAACCCGCTCTGGACGTTGGCGATGTCTGGTCCAAGGGTGCGGGCAAGGAAGCTGAGCTGGCGTAGGAAGTCCACGAGTACCTGCTTGCGGTTTGCGAGGGCAGCGACATACTCGTCGGACAAAGCCACCGTCTTGTCGAGTTGTGCGTACTGACGCTCCAGCAAGTCCATCAGGCTGCTCGCGTTTTGCAGGGCATCAGGGATATTGGTGTTTCCGTCGGAAAAGGCATCCTGTAGCAACGCCGCCGTGCGCCGTAGATCAACACCACGCACGTCACGGAACACCGGTGTAGATGTCTCCAGGGTGCTGGAAATATCATAGGTGCTGCCTGTCTGCACCAGTGGGATCGCGCCGTCAATGGCCGACGGGCCTGAACCTGGGTCGAGGTCCAATACACGTCCACCGATAGGGGTGAGGAGACGGACGTTCGCCGTCGCGTCCGACCGAACGGCAATCGAGTCATCCAGCCGGAACCGCACGGTGATGAACGTTCCGGTCAGGTCGACCGACGCTACCTTGCCTTTCCTGATCCCGGCGATACGTACCTGGTCGCCAGCTTCCAATCCGCCGGTATTGACTAACTCCGCGCTGTAGATAGTTTGTCCGGGCGGCGAGATATACACAGCTCCGGCGGCGACGAGACCGGCCACCGTGACCATCGTTACGACCCCCGCCAGGATGAGGTCCCGCCGACGCTGCGGGCGGTGATGCGGACGCTTGCCGAAGAAACGGGTCACTGGCACACCACCAGTCGTTGACCCATCAGGGCGATCTGCACTGTTCTCGGTAGGTCGAGCACCCCTCGGGCACACCCTGCCGCCGAGGGCGGGGGAGTCGCGTTGGATGTTGCGGCCAGGGCGTCCAGGAGCGGCTTCAGGAGAACGGCACCATTCAGTAGGCCTTCTGTATCCCCTGGCTCCCGCACTAATCTCTGAAAGATAGCCGCGAAGCTGGTGTCGTAGGTCGACTCGATCTGCTCACCGGCGAGTACAGTCTTTGCCATCGAACGGTTGACCTCTCGCAGCGAGGCCCGCAGTCGATCGCTCACGCGGCTGAACGCATCGACGATTGACCCCAATTTGTCTATCAACTCAACCAGTTCAGCGGAGCGCCCCATCAACTGGTCGGACACCTGCCCCAGGCTCGTCACAATATTGGTGATGATCTCTGAACGCTGGTTCCCGTAATCAGTGATGTTCGCGACTTGCTTCATGACTGGTGCGATACCTCGACCGTCTCCCTGGGCAACCCGTAGAAGGTTCGACTGAAGCTCGTTGATTTCCGCAGTATTCAATGTATCGAATACTGGTTTGAAACTGTTGAATAGTGTCGATACGTCGAAGGACGGGACGGTCTTCTCGAGTGCCACCTGTGTGATCGAGTCCTGGTCGGCGCCTTGTCCGGCATTGATGAGTTCCACATACCGCTGCCCCAGCAGATTTTGGTAACGCACAGCGGCAGTCGTCGCGGGGGTAATCGCGACACCGTCATCCAGTTGGAAACGGACGATCGCTGTTGAGCCCTCGAGATCGACAGCCGTTACATATCCCACTTTCACTCCAGCGAGTCGTACCCCGTCGCGGGGCTTGAGTCCGGAAGCGTCGGCAAACACCGCGGAACGCTGCGAACTGGGTGACCCTTCGTTGGTCGGCTGCAGAATCGCGATGATGACATATGAAAGGACTCCGATGAGAGCGATGAAAGCGACGATTTTAATGATTGTGGGTGTTAGCGACCTCAGAGTCATCGCGTGGCACCCCCCATTCTCAATGCGCCTTGTAGGGCAGGCGACGTCTGGACCACCAGTGCTAGCTGGAGCTGGACCCGTTCGTTGAATTTCGGCAAGGCTTTGTCGATGCCATCGAGGATCTGCGGGATCGTGTACACCGTGCGAACTAGCCCCGAGGCGGATCTGGCGACGGGCCGCGCTAGGTCAAGGCCGACGTCTAACAGCGAACTCAGGGCTGGGTAATTCTTATCGAGCAGGCCGCCGAGCCCACCGAAAAGAACCTTTCCCGTGTCGCCGAGATTACTCTTCGTGCGGTCGATGTTTTGTTGGGTGGCGAAAAAGTCAGCGATATCGACGTTCTTCAAGACGCCAGGGACAAACGGCGTCATGAAGTCGGCGACTCCGGTGGACAGGTTAGCCGCAATTCCTAGGTCCTCCCCGACCGGCCGTTCTGGACATCTCGCGTGAGTTGCGCAATCTGGAGAACGAGTCTTCCGCTATCAGCCATTGCCTGCGAGTCCTCAACGATGAACCTCACTACCGCTTCAAATGAGGGCTGGTCCAGTGCCTCGACCAGCGTGGAGATCTTGCGAACAAGCGTTGACACCGAGGTCTGTTCAGATTGCAACCTGCTCACGTAGACACTCCCGCCGGAACCGATGGGTGGTCCTTGTCCAGGATCTACGATCTCCAGTGCAGTTGGTCCCAATGCGTTTGACGAGGTGTAGTTCACCGTCATGCCCTGCCGGAGAACTAGGTCGTTACCGGAACCGGTGAGGTTGATTTTGACCGCCGCGCCACGGTCTCGAACCGCGATGCTCGAGACCTCCCCCACGGTGAACCCAAGGTACTTCACATCCGATCCCCCCTTCAATCCGTCGCCTATCGCGTCGGTGTTGATGGTCAACGACGTGTGATCGCTGAAGTCGCCGTTAGCGTCACTTATCAGTAAGTAGGCAGCTATCGCGCCGAGGATCAATAGGGCGACCCCCCGAAGGGCCAGGTTCCCGTGCGACGGCTCGCGTCCGGACGGATCATGAAAGACAGCCACTGAACCCCCTACCCTGAAATCCGTACGCCGGAATCGAATCCCCACATCAGAAGGGTCAAGATCATGTCCTCCACGACGATGACTATGAGGCTCGTGCGGATCGCTCGACCGGACGCTCGACCCACCCCCTCAGCTCCGCCTGTGGCGAAGTAGCCCTGATAGCTATGGATAATCACTACAGAAATGACAAATACAAGAACTTTGATAAGCGAGAAGGCAAGATCCTGAGGTTTGAGGAACTGGTCGAAATAGAAATCGTAAGTGCCGCCGGATTGGCCGTGAACTTGTGTGACGACGAGTTTGGCGGCCCCGAATCCGAGAATAAGCGCGACGATGTACAAAGGAATCACGGTCGTGATCGACGCAACTACGCGAGTGCTGACGACGAATGGAATAGGACGTACCGCCATAGCCTCGAGAGCGTCGATCTCCTCGGAAATGCGCATCGAGCCGATCTCAGCTGTCAACCGGCAGCCGGCTTGTGCTGCGAACCCGATCGCCGCGATCATTGGCGCAAGCTCTCGGGTGTTGGCATAGGAAGAGATGAACCCCGTCAGTGAACCCATCCCTACGAGGTCCAGAGAGGCGTAACCCTGGATACCGATTGAGGCGCCGACGGCGATGCCGAGGATGGCGAGGACGATGGCCGTTCCACCACCGACCAAGACTGCACCTCTACCCCAGGCGAATTCTTGTATGTAGAGCAGGGTTTGGCGTCGGTAGGTGGTGATCACATGGCGGATGCCGAGGACCGCGGCGATCACAAAGGTCGCGACGTGCCCCAAGCGTTCAGGTACGTGTACAACTGGCGCGATCACGGCTTCGACAGGGCGGGTGGCGGCGGAGAACCTCCGGGAGGGAACGGTGGTCACGAGGCGTTTCTCATCCAATAGTTTGGGGGACGAACATGGTTGTTAATTGCGTGATAAAGACATTGATCACGAAGCATGCGACGACGCCCAGTACTACGGTGGCATTTACTGAGGTTGCGACGCCTTTAGGGCCGCCTTTCGTCGACAGGCCGCGGTGACAAGCAATCGTCACCACTACAAGTCCGAACACAAGCGATTTGCATAGAGCGACAACGATGTCTGTTATCGATGCGAACGAAGCGAACGAGGCGACGTAGCTGCCTGGTGTGATGCCTTGGACGTCGACGCTGATGGCGTAGCCCGCCAGCAGCCCGGTGAAGACGATTAGCATGCAGAGCAGCGGCGCGGTGATCAACACAGATACGAACCGGGGCGCTACGACTCGCCTGATCGGATTGAGTCCGAGTGTCTCCATGGCAGCAATTTCTTCGCGAATCGTTCGAGCACCCAAATCAGAGGCAATCGCTGATCCGGCCGCGCCCCCGAGTAGGAGGGCGGTAACGATGGGCGCTCCCTGTTGAATAATCCCGAGGCCACCAGCGGCGCCAGCTATTGACGTGGCCCCAACTTGCTGAGTGAGGCTACCCACCTGTACTGACACGATGACACCGAATGGCACAGCTACGAGAATCGCCGGCAGAGTTGTCACGACGATGACGAACCAGGTCTGCGATACGGCTTCGCGAAACGGAAATCGTCCTGTAGCAATGTCTACTGCTACCCACCGCAGGGCCTGACCAGCCAAGCCGACGGTGTTACCAAAAGTGGCAGCGCCGTCTAGCAGACGGTTGACGCCTGTGCCGGTGGTGATGGCCATCTCCCCCCCTAGTGCGCGTGGTGTGCGCCACTCCATTCGCGTGTGCGTAATGGACAGTATCAGGTACTGGCAGTATTACCTATAGTGGTGAGCACAGACCGTGTTCGGGACCGGTTCCCACACCTCATCGATCCCCCCGCACCCTGTTGCGTAGGTGGCGGGCTGAGTTAAGGACAACGATCAGAGATGACCCCCGAAGCAAGACTGCCGGCACACTCGTCCCAGTGCATGGGCTGCGGAAGCAGCAACCCCCACGGACTTCAACTTGAGGTCTACCGGAGCGGCGAG
The DNA here is from genome assembly GCF_016924115.1 of Gordonia sp. BP-119. Lineage (NCBI taxonomy): Bacteria > Bacillati > Actinomycetota > Actinomycetes > Mycobacteriales > Gordoniaceae > Gordonia > Gordonia sp. BP-119. The sequence continues at coordinate 978 of NZ_JAFFZF010000072.1, read as the reverse complement.
CGGGTGTACGCCGATCACACCTTCGACGAGAAACACCTCGGCGCGCCCGGGTTGGCGCACGGTGGCGCGATCTCGGCCGCCTGCGACGACATCATGGGTTTCACCCTGTGGATCGCGCGGACCCCCGCGGTGACCCGCACCCTGACCGTCGAATACCGCCGGCCGGTCCCGCTGCACACTCCCATACGTCTCACTGCCTGGATTGACCACGAGTCGGATCGCCTACTGCACATCGCGGCCGCCGGATCGTTCGATGAGCAAACGTACTTCACCTCTAGCGGTGTTTTCGTCAAGGTCGACGTTGCTCACTTTCGACGTTATGCCGACGTATCAACAATCGATGACTTCTTCGCCAACTTCACGCGGTCAGACTGACGCCGCACGCGTCTCCGTTCTGCGCGCCGCCAACTCTGCGAGGTACGCGACCACGTTCGGCGATCCACCGCCAGCGGTCAGGCTGCGACGGTCAACAGGGCTGGAACTGCAAACGCTCGGCCTTCCACTGCCGGTTCAGTAGCGACAGGAAAACAACACCGCAAGGACCGGCTTGACCGCGAGGGTCAGGCCGAGCGGATTGCCCGCCCACCAGTCGCGGCGCTGCAGCATCAGGCTCGTACACAGCGGCTGAACCATAACGGTCACCGGCAGCACTGTTCTCACAGGATTGGAGGGGAGGGCGGCGAGCTCCCTCGAATGTGCAGCTCTCTTCCTTCCGTCCTGGCTACAGTTGAACCGCCCCGGGTCTGTCGGAGGCTCTCGAACCTGTGAAGGATGGAGAGCATGGCAGCACCACGCAAGTACAGTGAGGAACTCAAGGACCGGGCCACCCGGATGGCATGTGAAGCGCGACGAGATCCCGATTCGTCGAGAGGTGCGATCAAGCGGATCGCCGATCAGCTCGGAGTCCATCCCGAGGCGTTGCGCAATTGGGTTCGTCAGGCCGAGATCGACGGCGGGGTCCGCCCGGGCACCACGAGT
>NZ_JAFFZF010000071.1:0-13146 GCF_016924115.1 Gordonia sp. BP-119 | reverse complement strand
GGCACAAGGGAGGAATTCAAGGTCACCGCATCCCACCCCTCCACTATCAACCCCCCACGCGCCGGTGACCAGCACGAACTCTTCGACCCCCACGACGGCCGCCAGGCCGCAGATACTGAGGTGCGAGGAGCGAAAGCGACGAGCCACGAAGGGCGGGCGAGCATCACACCCGGCCCTTCGTGGCTCGCTTCGCTCGCACCTCAGGGAGCATAAAATCCGGACGCGCAATAGTGTTCTTTAGTAGTCCACGACGGCCGCCAGTCCGCAGATACTGAGCAGCGCCCGGAGCTTTGCGAGGGCGACTCCCTGGTCCCTGAGGAGCGCCCGGAGCTTGCGGAGGGCGCGTCACGAAGGGGCCCGTCAGGCCTGCCGGTCCCGGAACCGGTACATCGCGCGAATGTCTCGCGTGATCGCTTTGTCCCGCTTGCTCCGCTTGCTCGCCTGTCGGGCGTCGCCCCGAGCGGCCGACCACTCACTTTCCCTCAGCAGCTTGCGATAGCGTTCCAGACGGCCGGCGTCGAGGCGGCCGTCCCGGATCGCCTCCTGCACGGCACATCTCGGCTCACTGCGGTGTTCGCAATCGCGAAACGCGCACTCACGACTTAACTCCTCGATGTCGGCGAACGTACGGCCGGCCGCCTCGGCGACATCCTGTACCCCGATCCCACGCAGACCAGGTGTGTCGATGAGTACCTTGCCTCCCGGCAGGAGCAGCAGCTCGCGGTGCGCCGTCGTGTGCCGCCCCTTTCCGTCGACCGCACGAATCTCATTGGCCGCCATCTGTTCACGACCGAGCAATGCGTTGGCCAGGCTCGACTTGCCGGCGCCGGACGAGCCCAACAGGACGGCGGTGCCGGTCATGGTGGACTCGAGGAGATCGACGCCTGCGCCGGTGATCGTGCTCGTCGTCACGATGTCGGCGCCCGGAGCGACCGCGGCGATCATCGCCTCACCCGGAAGAGGATCGTCGACCAGATCCGACTTGGTCAACGCGATGATCGGCCGGGTGCCGGCGTCGTAGGCCAACGTCAGCAGGCGCTCGATGCGACCGACATTCACCCTGTTCGCGACCGACACCGCGATGATCACCGTGTCGACGTTGGCGGCGAGTACCTGCCGTTTCGATGTCCGATCCGAACTCGCGCGCGCGATCGCCGTCCGGCGCGGCAACAGGTGCACGATCCGGGCCTGCCCGTCGTCTCGGCGCAGCACCACCCAATCGCCGGTGCACACGGACTGTTCGCGCTCCGCAGTGCGCCCGACACCGCGGATGACGCGGACCGGACCTGATGCGGTGATGGTGTCGCACCCGCCGCGATCCACCCGCACGACGCGAGCTGGTAGCTCGTCGTCGGACGCGCGGTCGGTGTACAGGGTCGAGAAATGCTTGTCCCAGCCGAGAGCGGCGAGCTCGACGGGAAAAGACGAATTACTTGCAGAATTCACTGTTGGGGACTTTCGAGGAAAGCCCGCGACCCCAGGAGTCATCCGACTCGCAACTCAGTCGGTTGTGCGAGAACGGTGTTCGAGGATCAGCAACGGGCTGGAGGAACAGGGATGGTTCGGATGCTGACGATGCCAGCGATCTCGACGGCAACCATCGACTCACCTCCAGGTCTCGTGCTGCCCCACCGGACAGCGCGGCTCACGCTAACACCGCCCGGCGATGCCCACCACTCTTTTTTCGTTCCGCGGGTTCGGCGCTAACGGAGCCCCAACTCGACGCCCTGCGCGAGCACCTCACGACGCGACGTCATACCCAGCTTCGCCAGGACCGCGGACACGTGATGGTCCGCGGTTTTCGACGAGATGTACAGCCGCTTGGCGATCTCCGAACTCGACAGTCCCTCCGCCACCAGGCGGGCGACCTCGAGTTGCCTGTTCGTCAGGCCACCGGGGTTCACTCGTGTCGTGGGCCGAGGGCGCTGCGGGACGGTGGCGCAACCCCGTTCGCGCATCAACGCACGCGCACGATCGGCGGTACCCGCGGCGCCGAGTCCGTCGAGCATCGTCACACCACGGGCTGGTTCGTCGGAATCCAACCAGCACATCGCCGATGCGAACGGATCACCCGCGTCCGACCACCAGCGCGCGGCGTCGGCGTGCCGACCGTCGAGCGACAATCGGTACGGCGCCGCGATCGGCCCGGTCTGCGTCGACCACCCGAGCCTCGCACGCCAGACGGCGAGGCTCCCTGTGCCCCATTCTGTTCCGTCATCGTCGAGGGTGTGCGCCGCGGCGACCCGGGCGTCCTCGGTCCCGGTCATCCAACTGATCTCCGCCAGGGCGGTCAGGACCGCGAGCCGTCGGAGGGGTTCATCGATCTGGTTGGCGAGGGTCCAGGCGTTCTCGATCTCGTCGATGTCGAACGACGCGCCGCATCGGAGCGGCACCAGCACGGTGACCAGGAGCGGCCACAGCGTGGCGATCGGCATCCCGTCGGCGTCGATGACCGCCCCGGCGTCCTCGAGGGCTCCGTTCCAGTGTCCGCGGGTCAGATGCAGGCGACTCCGCACAGCGGTCTGCCAGTGGCGACAGATCTGGATGTCGCGCTCCACCGTGAACGGGAGACCCGCGTCGAGGATCCGGTCGGCGGCCCGGTACCTTCCCTGTTCGACATCGAGACTGGCCACCTGTGAATAGACGGTTGAGGCGAGTTCGTCGAAGCCGAGGGTGCGGGCGGTTTCCATGTGATCGAGAAGTCTTCTGCGAGAGTCGACTTCGCCGGTGGACAGCGCAGCCGAGTCCGAGACGACCTTGTTCCACAGCCGCAGTTCCTCGTCGGATGCCGACGCGGTGTCGGCCAGCAGGGACGCCGTTCCCGACACGTCGCCCCGCATGAACGCGAGAAACGCGCGGTGGATCTGGGCCTCGCTGTACACCGTCGACGCCCCTGTACCGTAGGCGATCTCCGCTGCACGGCCCAGGTGCGATTCCGCGCTCTGCCGGTGCGCGCTGTAGTACTCGTAGACCCCGACGGCCACATGTGCCGTGGCCAACCCGGTGTCGTCACCCAGTTCGGTCCACAACGGGAAGGTCTCGTTCACACTGGCTATCGCATCGCGCAGTCGGCTGACCATGTACTGCTCGTTGGCCAGAGCCAACAACAGTTCGGCACGCTCGCGAGCCGGAGCATTGACTTGGTGCTGCTTGGCGATCTCGTAGTACGCGACGGCCTCGGTGTGCGCTCCGCCGCGGATGGCGTCCTCGGCTGCGGCGCAGGCATGACGGACGGCGCGGTCGAAGTCCCGGGCGGCGACGGCGTGGTGGGTCAACACCGACGGGTGCACGGTGCCCAGCTGCTCGAGTGCGTCCAGCAGCTGCGCGTGCAGATGGGCCACCCCACCCGGCGGAATCGTGGATTCGATTGCCCGACGGGCCAATTCGTGTCGGAATAGGATGCCGTCGGGCCCCCATTCCAGAAGTCCCGTGTCGGCGAGACGCTGCAGAGTGGGGTAACCGATCCGCAGGACCGGCAGCGCGGTGTCCGACACCCGTTCCGGCGACGCCGCAATCAGTTGGAGGGCTTCGAAATCGGCCGCGCTGACCTTGGTCGTCCGCGCCAGGACCGCATCGCGCACCGACGACGGGATCGGCAGGTGGGGTTCGCGGGAGACCTCGGTCGCGAAGTAGGGGTTACCTCCGGTCGCGGCATGGACCCGCACGGGATCGAGACCCGTACCCTCGACCAGTTCCGCGATCGCCGCGACACTGAGCGGCGGCAGCTCGATCCGGAACACGCCCTCGGCGAGCAGGGCACGCGCCGCCGCCTGGGGCTCGAGCTCTCGATGCGTCAGGAGCAGAACGAGCGGCATCGACTCGATGCGTCGACACAGGAACCTCAGCACATCGGTCGACGCGGCGTCGACCCAGTGCAGATCCTCGACCACGAGAAGCGTCGGTGCAGCCCTCAGATGAGCGAACGCGGCTTCGCAGACGTCGGCGAGCATCATCGGTTGCAGACCGATGCCCAGGTCTTTGACGGGACCCAGTGGACGTGGTGTGTCGAGCGGATCGCACGCCACCCGCAGCACACGCACGTCCCGGGCGGTCGCACACACCTGCGCGATCAGCGTCGTCTTGCCTGCACCGCTCTCGCCGGCGACGGAGAAGGCCGAACCCACCGGCAACCGGTCAAATGCCGCGCTGATCTGCGACAACTGCTCGGTTCTCTCCAACAATCGCACCGTCCGAGTGTAGGCCGCCCGACGCTCGAATAGGTGGGTCTACCCATTCATGGGAAGGACGTTCGGCGAAAGATGGGAGGTCCTCACCGATGCCGTCCGTATGCCCGGTGACCGACTGTTGTGGTGCGCCGGTACCGACAAACGGTCACCGACGGCCAGTCGTCCCACCACACAGAAATGGACAATCCGATGACGACATCTCTCTCACCAGACCTGGTATCGCTGCGGGAGAAGCAGCAGAAGGTCTGGAGCAGCGGCGATTACAACCGTATCGCCGCGCTGACCGTGCCGGTCAACGAAGCGACCGTGGTCGCGGCATCGGTCATCCCCGGCGAACGCGTCCTCGACGTCGCGACCGGCACCGGCCACTCCGCGCTCGCCGCTGCCCGCCAGGGTGGCGACGTCACCGCGATCGACTACGTGCCGGCACTACTCGACATCGCCCGGGGTCGGGCAGCCGCAGAACATCTCGACGTCGATTTCGTGGAAGCCCCGGCCGAGGTCCTGCCGTTCGGCAACGCCGCGTTCGACACCGGTATCTCGTCGATCGGCATCATGTTCGCCGCCGATCACGAGCAGGCCGCGCGCGAATTGACCCGAGTCGTCCGTCCGGCCGGAAAGATCGTGGTCACGAGTTGGACCGCAGACGGTTTCGTCGGTGGAATGCTCGCCGCGGTCGGCCGCCACGTGACACCGCCGCCGGGCGCGCGTCCCGCCACCCGGTGGGGCGACCAGCATTACGTCGCATCGCTGTTCGGCGATCGTGTGCACTCGGTCGATTCGCACACCGCCGTACTGACCGTTCGGTTCGTCGACGCGGCCGCTTTCGCGGACCTGTTCCTCGGCTACTACGGTCCGACGTTCGCCGCGGCGTCGAAGCTCGACGAGGACGGCAAGCACGCACTGCGTGCCGATCTGATCTCCCTCGCCGAGTCTCGGCAGCAACCGGTCCCCGGCGGGATCTCCATCGACTGGGAGTACCGCGTCGTCGAGGCGGTGCGGTCATGAGCGCGCCCCGGAGTCGTGGCAAGGCCATCGCTCGTCTCGGCGCGACCCTGTCGATCGCCGCGGCCATCGGCGTCGCCGCGCCGCTTGCGACGACGGCTTCGGCAGCACCCGCGCGCACACCGGGCGCGACGCTGACGATCGTCGACCAGAACATCACCGGTGCCGGCAAGAACCGCATCATCATCCAGGGCCTGTATCCGATGACACGAGCGGACGCGGTCGGATTCGTCACCCACATCAACGATCGGGGTTGCGGTGGAATGCACTACATCGTGCTGGGCGACGACGGTAGAGAGCAGTACCTCTACGACCGCAACTTCCCGGGCACCTCGGTCGGGACCGAAGGTTTCCTCCGGGCTTCTGACCGCGGGCTCGAGTATCTCCGGGAGTTCGTCGTTCCGAGCTCGGTTCTCAACGAGGACCGGGACGGTGCCGACGAGGTGTTCACCCGGGTCCGTTTCACCGACGGCGACTGCCGGGCACGGGTCCAGACCACCAACGTGGTCGTCGGGCGGTTCTGACCCGACCCGCCGGCGACACCCGCCCACCCGGCCTGTGCCGGGTGGGCGGCTGTCGGATCAATTCAGCTCGGCAGCGTCCACGTCGGTGTCGATACGCATGGCGGCCACCAGTTCTCGATAGAGCTCATCGGTGGCTAGCAAGCGCCGATGGTTGCCGACCGCCCGCACCCGACCGGCTTCGAGGACGACGATCTGGTCGGCGTCCATGATCGTCGAGAGCCGATGCGCGATGGTGACGACGGCTCCGCGAGTGGCCTGTCGCCGGATGCCCTCGGCCACAGCCGCCTCGGTCAACCCGTCGAGTTGCGCGGTCACCTCGTCGAGCAGGAGGAGTTCTGGGTCGACGACCAGCGCGCGGGCGAGCGCGATGCGTTGCCGTTCCCCGCCCGACAGCGTTGACGTGGTCACGTCGGTGAGTAGGCCGTCGGGCATGGAATGGACACGCTCATCCATCCGGACGGCCGACAGGGCACGCCACACCTCGTCGTCTGTCGCCTCGGGCGCCGCGTAGACGAGGTTGTCGCGGACCGTTCCGGGGACCAGAGGGGTGTCCTGCTCCACGTAGGCGATGCGTGCTCGCAGATCGTGGAGTGTCCACTGGTCGAGCGGCCGACCGTCGAGCACGATCTCGCCGCGATCCGGTCGTAGGAACTTCAGGAAGAGGGAGAAGATGGTCGTCTTCCCGGCACCCGACGGTCCGACGATGGCAGTGTGTCCGCGGCGTGGGATCGTCAGGTCAATGCCGTTGAGCGCAGCGGGGGAGTCTGGTGCGTATCGGTACACCACGTCGCGCAGTTCGAGTGCGGACGCGGTCCGGTCGACCCGAGCCGACGTGCGATTCGCCACCACCTCGTCGTCGGATTCGGTTCGCAGGTCGGAGATCTCGGCAATCCGCGCAGCCGCGGCCAATCCCGACTGCAAGGCCGTGACACTCTGGGTGAGCAGCGAGACAGGCATCATCAGTTGGAATCCGTAGAGCAGGAATGCGATCAGAGTACTGACGGCCATCGAACCGTCGGCGACGCGCCAGGCCCCGAACGCCAGGACGACCATCACCGCCAGATTGATCCCGGACCCGGTGATCGTCCAGGCCCATGCTTCGATACGCACGGCCCGGATTCCCTTGCTCGCCGACCGGTGCGCGAACTCTCCGATCCGGTCGGATTCCCGCGCCTCGGCCCGACTCGCCTTGACGGTGCGAATCGATCGAAGGATCCCCTCCAATCGGCCACCCAGGAAACCGATCTCGGCCTGCGCGTCCTGCTGCGCCTTCGCCAACCCCGGCATCAGTACGGCGGCGGCGATCCCGACCATGACCACGACGACCATCGTGGTCGCGAACAGCGGGAGGTCCAGAAACGCCATGAGTACCAGCGCGCCGACCATACCGACGAAACCGTTGACACCGTTGACAATGCTCGACGTCGTCGCTTCGCGGATCAGCAGGGTGTCGGACGTGACGCGCGCGACCATCTCGCCGCTCGACCTACGGGCGAGCTCGGGGACCTCGACGCGGAGCAGGTGTCCGATGAGTCCGGTGCGGGTGGCGAGAATGATGCGTTCGGCCAGGGTTCCCAACATGATCGTCTGGATCAGACCGATCACCGACCCGGCGACGAGCAACACGGCCAGGACTGTGATCGGCGCCGCCAGAGATTCCGACACGGCAAGACCGTCGAGCACCCACTTCGTGACCAGCGGGGTCGCGAGTTCGGCAGCGGTGCCGAGCAACCCGAGGACGACGCCCACGGCAAGGACGCCCCGGTACGGACGTATGTAGTCCCAGAGGATCGCGAGTTTGGCGCGCATGGGCATATCCGGGGTCTGCCCGGGATCGGCCGCGGTTGTCGAAGTCGTCATGGTGTGAGCCCTCCCGAGCGGAACATGCAAGCTCTACAATGACACATTGGTGTCCCATTTTCAATCAAGTGTGTTGCAGATACCCGAGTGTGGTGGATAGTCTCGGCCAGGTGAACGATGCGCCGGAACCGGCTGCCGTCTCGGGCGTGCGCCTGCGCACCCGACAGGCCATAGTGTCAGCCGCCATCGCGGCGTGGGCAACTGATTTCTCGACGTCCCTGGGCGACATCGCCGACCGGGCGGACGTCAGCCGCAGCACCTTGCACCGCCACTTCCCCGACCGTCAGTCTCTCGTCGATACGGCGCTCGTCGAGGCGAGGAGCGTTCTCGAGCGGCAGGCGAGCGAAGCGGTCGACGGGTGCGAATCGGCTCGCGCAGCACTCGAATCGCTGATGCGGGTGATCATCGGCATCGACGACGTCATCGTGTTCCTGTTCGCCGACCCACACCGGTTCGACGGCCACCCGGAGTGGGCTGAGGAAGAGGACCAGATGCTTCCGGAGATCTTTTCTCGGGCGCAGAAAGACGGTGCCATCGCCGATGATCTCGAAACGAGATGGCTGGCCGGGGTGTTCTATTCACTCTGTTTTGTCGGTGCGGTCTCGATCGCCGGCGGGGTGATGTCGCGTCGCCGCGCCGCCGATGTCGCCGTCCGGACGTTCTTCTCCGGAGTCGCTGCCGACTGAGAAGCCGACGCACGCGTGTGCTTTGGGTCGGGGCAACACTTCTACCACCGATGAGTTTTGTATCGGGGTGGTGTCAGACCCTGCACCTACCACCGATCGGATGAGACATTGGGCAGCGTGAACGTACTGGCGTGCGTGGCCGCAACGGTCGCCGCGTTCCTGGTGAGCGGTGTGTACTACGGCGTCGTGGGTGCACCCGCCGCGGCGGAAGTACACCGACCGGCCTGGGCGACGCCGGTTGTCGAACTCATCCGCAACGCACTGCTCGTACTCCTGGTCGCCGGTCTGGTCGCGCAACTCGATCCGGATGCCACCGGTGCACTTCTGCTCGCTGCGGGGCTGTTCCTCATCCCGTTGGTTCTGTTCGCGGGCGCGGTCTTCCACGAGGGAACGGCCCTGTCCGCGGCAGCTGTACACCTCGGGGATTGGGCCCTGAAGCTGCTCATCCTCGTCCTGATCGTGTCGCTGTGGCGGTGACAGTGGAATCGCTGTGGACCGCACAATCCCCGTCCGCTACTCCGTGAGGAGGATCGGGTGACGGTTCATCGCCTTTCGGATCACAACCGTCCTGGCACGTGAGAACTCAGGCCGGCTCCAGGGCCCGCTTGGCCTTTTCCAGAGCGGCGAGCGTACGCAGCACCGAATCGCGCTTGGCGGTCAAGTCGCTCGCCTTGGCCTTGCCGCTCAGTCCGGGGTCCGCCTGCGCGACTGCCAGCCGTTCCTCGATCTCGGCGAGCTGCGCCAGCAAGGACTGCGCACGGCTCATGAGCTCCTCATGGTCGGGTCGGGAGACGTCCGCAGGGCGGGCGCTTCCGGCCCCGACGTTCTTGGCTTTGCGAGCCGTTGTGCTGCCGTCCTTGTTTGTGGTGGTGGACGCGGATCGTGTCACACCGCGCTGGCCGGACCGGACGCGCAGTGGGGGCTGTGTGCGGGTCCGATTCAGCACTGCCCAGGCGTCACGGGCCGCCACCCGGTGTTCGCGTTCCTCTTCGTCGTCGGACGTCATCGACGCGCCCAAAGGTCGTAGCCCGTAGAAACCGACGAACTCGCGGGCCGCCGCGATAGTTTGCTCTGCCTCGCGGCAGCGCCCGCACCGCGGTTCGCCGCGGAGTTCTGCGATGTCGTCGCTGGATGAGCACCACACGCAGGCGTGGGCAGTGGAGTCGGTCACGATGGCATCGGCAGCAGCGAAATTCACGGGTGAAAACACTACGGCACAATGTTTTTCATGCTGCGACCGGGCTTCGTCCAGCAGGCTCGGGCCGGGATTGCGCTGCTTGTTCCCGCGATGGGACCACGTGCCAGCCTGCCGGATAACGGGCGCGCTCGGTACGCATCACGACGATGGGACGTCGGCAGACATCGCAGAGCTGCTGGAATCATTCCGTCGAGCGTCCCGTTGGTGCCACCATGCGAGCAATCACTTATGACCGCTTCGGCGGTCCCGACGTCCTGGAACTGACCGACCTGCCCACGCCCAAGGTCGGACCCGACTCCGTGCTGGTGCGTGTCCGCGCCTCGAGTGTGAATCCCGTGGACTGGAAGGTTCGCGAGGGCTATCTCGCCGAGATCATGGAGACCGTCTTCCCGGTGGTCCCGGGCTGGGACGTCGCGGGAGTGGTCGAGCAGGTCGGCCTGGACACACCTGAGTTCCAGGTCGGCGACGAAGTGTTCGGTTACGTCCGCAAGGACGTCGTCGGTGGGGAAGTGGCGGGCGGGACGTTCGCCGAGTTCGTCGCCGCCCCGGTGCGCACCCTGGCACACAAGCCGTCGAACTGGTCGTTCGAAGAGGCTGCGGCGCTCCCGCTGGCCGGTCTCACCGCTCTGCAGACCATCCGCCGGGCCGGAGTTCAGTCCGGAAACACCGTGCTGGTCCATGCCGCCGCGGGCGGAGTCGGATCGTTCGCCGTGCAGATCGCCCGGTCCCTGGGCGCACGCGTGATCGGGACGGCCTCGGAGTCGAACCACGACTATCTCCGCAGTCTGGGCGCCGAGCCCACGACGTATGGCGAGGGCCTCACCGACCGGGTACGGGCACTCGAGCCGCAGGGTGTCGACGTCATCCTCGACTACGTGGGCGGCGACGCACTCGACTCGGTCGAGGACGTGTTGCGCGACGGCGGCACGGTCGCCTCGATCACCGACGCGCGGGCGCGCGACGAATTCGGCGGCCACTACGTCTGGGTGCGTCCCGACGCCGCGGATCTTGCCGAACTCGCCCGACTCGCCGACGCAGGCAAGATCACGCCGGAGATCGCGGAGGTGTTCGATCTCGCTGATGCTTCCGACGCGCACGAGCAGAGCCAGTCCGGTCACGTGCGCGGCAAGGTCGTCATACGCGTCGCGAGCTAATGACAGCACAGGTCATCTAGTCGAGGTTCGCCTCTGCACGTAGGTGCGTTCGACCCCGCTGGGCCCTCGCAGTCGGTCCCGCGCAGAGGTCGTCATCCAACACGACAGGCGGCTCGCGGTCATCGTGCGACCACCGATCAAGGCGTCTCCATCGTCTGGGCGCGACGGATCTCCTCCACAGCCCGGGTCACGTACTCCATCGGGTCGACATCGGCACGCGCCGTGAGGTCGGCGATGACCACCAGGGCAGCAGCGGTGGCCTCGGCGCCCAGTAGGTCGGCGGATGGCAGCGCATCGGCGTCGGCGGTGTCGCCCACTCCCAACGCGCCTGTCAGCACGAGGGCTACCGCTGCGGGACTGACGGCGGAAGTCCATGAGGCGGCGGCACGGCTGGTGCTGGTCATCACCTCGGACACATCATCGCCGGTCAGACCATCGGGGAACACGGTCTCGAGGAGTTCGCGCATCATGAGTGCATGCACCTCCCGCGACTCGGGGTGCAACGCGAGAAGGTCGGTCGCGGTACCGAACGCCTCGGTGTCGTGGGCGCGAGCCGCACGGATGGCTTCCCCGGTGGTCTGTGCGACCCTGTCCGCTATCGGCGACCGCTCGGACCGTGACTCATTGTGCGGCATAGGAATTACCCTCCCTGTGTGTTCGGCAGTGAAAACTCACCGTCGGAACCGGTGGCGCTGGCGGCTGCTGACGACTGCAGTCGTTCTATTTCAGCGGAATTCGGGTTCGTGTGCGGACACACGCCCGGCGGACGGGGGCGAACGGTGAACCAGACCGACCACAGGCATGGTAGGTCATCCCGGTCACCGACTGTCACATCGCTCGACAGACCCCGGATGCTGTACTTCGACAAAGCCTGTCGGGCGGTTCGCCGCTGAGCACAATCCACTTGGAACGCGCGGCTGCACAATGCGTTTCGTCACACGTGACGAAACGCAACCTGCGGCCATGTTCACGACATAGGCAAGGACTCAGTCTAAGAGCGGCTAGCGTCGGGTGTCTAGTCGAGTGGCACGTCGGCGGCCTGCTTGTCACCGGCGATGACCTGCTCGACGTCGGAGAGGGTGTAGCCGGTCACCTCGACGAGGAAGTGCAGGTAGCCAGCGCGGGCCTTGACCTGGCTGCCGCCGAGGTAGTTGCGGTCACCGACGTTGCGCCAGGCGTCTTTCCACATGTGCGCTTCCCGCGACGCAAGCGCGATGCCGAGTCCGATGATCTGGGCGCGGTCGGCGGTGGTGGCCTGCTCGATCAGCTCGGCGGGCTCGCCTCCGAGGATCGTGGCCGCGATCTCGGCGGCGTTGCCCTGCATGCTGTTCGCTCCGAACATGTCGTGATGGGCGCGCATCGATTCGGCGATGAACTTCGCGACCTTCGGGGCGCTGCCCTTCGGCAGGGTCTTGCGGACCAGCCACGCGGTCAGCATCTCGATCCGCACCTCGCGGGCGGTCACGCTCGCGGTGTTGAGGACCCGCACCCGGCGACGTTCCTGCTTCCGGGCCTCCTTCTCGTCATCGCTGAGGTCAGCGGTGGCGGTTGCGCTGCTCGGGGTGCTGTAGGTACGGAACCTCATTCCTAGGTCGCGGAACTCGCTGACATACCAAGTGGTCTCGATTGACCGGCTCGCCTGGCGAGTGAGGGCACGCGGGTCGTGCAATCCCTCGTCGGGCTGGGCGTCAGCGGGGGTGTCCTCGTCGGTGAGGTCCAAGTCGATCAGGTGCTCGTCGATGCTGTTGCCCTCGGCGTCGACCCACCCTTCGGTCACGTCGGCCCACACGTAGGCGAGACGCTGACTCACTGGCACGTCCTCAATCTGTACGGGCTTACCCTCGGCGGTCTCGATGTGTTCCAACTGGGCGCGGGTGTGCCGGTGCTCGGGTCTACGGGTCACGGCCTCGATGCCGTCGGCGGTGTAGACGGCGACCTGGGCCAGCAGCTCGACCCGCTCGTCGGCGTTGTCGGCCAACTGCTTGGCCTGATGCTCGAACACGCCGCGTGCGGCGGCGTCTAGGAGCCATTGCTGCGCTTCGGGGTCGTGGTCGTAGGCCGCGACGGTCGCGGACTGCTCCAACGTCAACCCCGCTCCCTGCTCGATCAAATCCAGGGTCGTTTCGGACTTCGCCAACGCGAGGGTGGCGTCCACGTCCTTCTTCTTGGTGCGGATCGTCTTGGCGATCTTGGTCGCCGACATCCCGGCCAGGGAGAGTTGTTCGATCGCGGCCACGCGGTCGCGGGTGCGGAGTCCTTCGCGCTGGAAGCTGGCCAGCTGCTCCACGATCCGGTCGATGGTCAACGCCTTGTCGTCGGCGTCGGACGCGACCGGCACGACGTAGACCGGGACGGTGGCAAGCTCGGTTTCGCGCGCGGCCAGCGTGCGGCGCTGCCCGTCGCGTACCCGGACCTCGCCGTCGACCTCGACAGCGAGGATGGGTTGGCGCACGCCGTCGCGGATCGAATCGACGAACTCGGCGGTCAGGGTGGCCTCGGCCTCGGTGCGAATGTTGGTGTCGATGACCAGAT
>NZ_JAFFZF010000070.1:0-14169 GCF_016924115.1 Gordonia sp. BP-119 | reverse complement strand
CCTCCGATCGTCATCCCCCCGATGCCCATCCTCCCCCACGCGGCTTCGAAATATGGGCGCTGCGTGATGCAAGTGTGCGCCAACTGGGTATTCGAGCGTCGAATACCTGCGTGAACTGGTCAAATGTCGGGTTTGCGCGGGATCCTGAGGGCGGGTCGCCCACGAGGGCTGCCGCGATGGATCTCACCCCATCGCATATCACACAGAAAGTTCACGATCATGACGATTCAACGTTCGACCATCTCCGGCCTGGGCGCCGTCACGGGGTACGGCTGGGGCCGCGACGCACTCTGGAGCGGTCTCGTCTCCGGCAAGTCGGCGGCCGCACTCCATCAGGGTTTCGGGTTCACGGGTGGCCAGACGACCGGTGCCGAGGCGTCTGACGACACCGCAGAGCCCGGATGGATCGTGCGGGTTCCCGAAGGTGGGCAGCAGTCCGACGGTCGCACCCGCTTCTCGCGCGCGATGCGTGCCGCGGCGCGTGAGGCGATCGAGGACGCGATGGCACGCGGCTGGACCCCGGGGTCCCGGGTGGGACTCGTGCACGCCTGCGTGCTGGGCGACCTCGACATGTACCCGATCGTCACCTCCGGCGTCGGCCAGTACACCGGACGGCAGTACCTCTCGGTCACCCCGTCGACGCCGGTGTCTCTGCTGATGCAGGAATACGGCTTCCACGGACCCGCGATCACGGTGTCGGCCATGTGCACCTCCGGCTCGGCGGCCATCGTCACCGCGAAATCGTGGCTCGATTCCGATCTCGTCGACGACGTCGTCGTGGTGGCGACCGACCTGTCGGCCCGGCCCGAGGTCGTGGCGATGTTCGTACAGCTCGGTGTCGCCATCACCGACACCGATGCGCTCAACGCGTGCCGCCCGTTCCAGGAGGGCAGCCGCGGATTCACCTTCGGCGAGGCGGCGATCGCGTTCACGATGACCAACCGTGCCGCCAACGGTTACGCAGATGTGCTGGGCGGGTCGATGTCCCACGACGCCTTCCACGTCACGTCGATCGATCCGGAACTGACCGGCGTCCGTTCGTGCGTGGAGCAAACACTCACGATGGCCGGCGTCGACGGCGGGAGCATCCGCTACCTCAATGCGCACGGGCCGGGGACCCGCCAGTGCGATCGCGCGGAGGCGACCATCGCCGAGCAGATGGTGCCCAACGCCGAGGTGTTCTCGGTGAAACCGCTTGCCGGTCACTGTCAGGGCGCTGCCGGAGCTGTCGAACTCGCGGCGTCTTTACTCGGCTACGAGCGGGGCGAGATCCCGGCGAGCCCGCGGGTCGCCGAGGCGATCATCCCGCAATTGCTCGACGGACGAACCGATCTGGTCAGCGGGTTGACCCTCAAGACCTCCCTCGGAATGGGCGGACACAACGCGGCGGTCGTTCTCGCGCCCAATGCGTGAATGGTGTGACGTCCTGCTGACCTCGATGCGGCCCGGGCTCGCCGCTCGGGCCGCATCGAACCGGAAATGCTGCGGAATACCGCGTCGCGTCCCACAATTCAGCAATGAGCAACGAACCCGATCCTCCGGTGGGCGATTCGACGCGGACTGACCCGCCGCCGACATCGGGTGCCCGCCACGCCTTGACGCTGTTCCTCAACTCACCGTTCGCGGGCATGTCCCCGTGGATCCTGATGGCGCTGCTCGCGGGGCCCGGTCGATTCGAGGAGGCCGCGGCCTCGGCGTTCGCGCTGTCACTCCTCCTGGTCATCGGTGGCCCCAAGCGCGGTACGAGCGTCAAACTCCTCGAGGTCTTCGACGTCACGTACTTCGGCACGATGGCGATCATCGCGCTGTTCGCCTCCGACCACGTCATCGACTGGTTGGAGCGTTGGGGCGGAGAGATGACCAACATCGCGCTGGTCTCCTTCGCGCTGGGGTCGATCCTTGTGCGCCAGCCGTTCACGCTCCAGTACGCGCGGGAGACCACCGAGAAAGAATTCTGGGACAGTCCGCTGTTCATCCACATCAACTACGTCATCACCTGGGCGTGGGTCGGCGGCTTCGGCGTCGCCGCGATCTCGGGCGCGTTCGGCGATCTGGTGCTCGACGACCCGAACAACTTCTGGACCGGATGGATCATCCAGATCGGCGGCACGATCTTCGCGATCGCCTTCACCGAGTTCTATCCCGACTACGCGACCTACCGGGCTGCGGTTCGTGCGGGGTGGGCCACCGACGAGAAGCCCGAGAGCATCATGCATCTGTTCGGTTGGGTGCCGATCTACGTTCTCGCGATCGGCATCTCCGGACTGGTCACCGACTCCCTCGGGACAGTTGCCGGTGTCGTCCTCATCGTCGCGGGCGTCGTCGCGATCAACGTGTTCAAGCGGATGACGGCCGCCATGGACGCACGGCTGGAGGCGACGGCGGGACGACCGACACAGAGCTGACCCGGGTCGGACGCCTCGGCGCGGCCCGATCGCTCGATCGGTAGTGTCGACGGCATGAAACTCGACGGCGTAGGAATCTGGAGTTCACCGCTACGGTACGGAGACACCGGGGAGGCCGCCGAAGCGGCTGCCGAGCTCGACGACCTGGGATTCACGGCCCTCTGGATCCCCGATGTGGGGGGTCCGGTGCTCGACTCGGTCGAGAACCTGCTCGGCGCGACACGGAAGGCCATCGTCGCCACCGGCATCCTCAACATGTGGATGCACGAGCCGCACGATGTCGCGGCCGCGCATGCGCGCCTCACCGAGCAGTTCGGTCCTCGCTTCCTCCTGGGCCTCGGGATCAGCCACGCGCCGTTGATCGACGCCCAGGAAGCCGGTCGCTACCAGAAGCCGCTCGCGACCACCAAGGCGTTCCTCGACGGTCTGGACGAGGCACCGCAGCCGGTGCCGGCCGATGCACGAGTACTGGCCGCCCTCGGGCCGAAGATGTTGCAATTGTCCGCCGACCGGACCGCCGGAGCCCACCCCTACCTGGTGACCCCGGACCACACCAAGGTCGCCCGGGAGACCCTCGGCGACGGTCCGCTGCTCGCACCGGAACAGACGGCGATTTTCGCCGCCGACCGCGACGAGGCGCGCGCCGTCGGCACCAAGTGGCTCAAGGGTTACCTCGCGATGCCGAACTACGCGAACAACCTTCGGCGCCTCGGGTTCTCCGAGGACGATTTGAGCTCGGTGAGCGACCGCCTGTTCGACGCCCTGATCGTCTGGGGCGACGACGCGGCGATCCTGAAGCGGATCGATGAGCATCGGTCCGCCGGCGCCGACCACGTGTGCGTCCAGGTTCTCCAAGCCGACCACCGGGGCTTCCCGCGCGAGCAGTGGCGTCGTCTCGCGGCGGCGCTGGGGTGATGCGTACGGTCCTTGAGGTGCGGCCACCCTCTGCTCCCTCATCCGAAGGAACGAGATAACCTTTGCTCCCTGAGGTGCGGCCACCCTCCTGCTCCCTGAGGTGCGAGGAGCGTTAGCGACGAGCCACGAAGGGCCTGGTGAGACAGGTTGCGGAGCCCTTCGTGGCTCGCTTCGCTCGCACCTCAGGGACCAGTTATTGGGCTCGCACTTCAGGGAGCAGTTGTCGGGCTCGCACATGAGTAAGGTGCGACGTCGTCACGGGATGTCCCGCCGGCGGAAGCCGGCGAACCCCAGAGCGACGAGCAGCACCACGACGACCCCCACCCAGACCAGTCCCCACCAATCCGGCTGGGCAGCAGACACATCCGGTACGTGATGAAACGGGCTGAAGCCCAGCGCCCAGTCCGGGAGTTTGAAGCTCGGGCCCAGGATCGTGAGCACGAAAGACACCAGGACGCCCAGCCAGATCGCGGGCCGCACGCGGGGTCGGGCGCCGATGACGGCGACGGCGATGCCGACGACCGCCCACACGGCGGGGATCGTGGCGATGGACTGGAGGAACACGTCGCCGAAGCCGAGGCCGAGATCGGCCGTGGCGGCGAAGACGCCGACGACCAGCCCGGCAACGGTGACGAGGGCGGCGGAGACAACGAGGGCGACACCGGTGACGGCGCCGAAGTACCTCGGACGGCTGACGCCGGTCGCGAGCACCGCTTCCGCTCGGTCGTCGAGCTCCTCGGTCCGGATGCGATTGACGATCTGGACCCCGGCCACGGATGCGACGATCCCGACCAGGCCGAGAATCGTTGTGACGAAGGCTGATACCAGGTCCGCGGGCGACGCCGCGCCGGAGGCGAAGATCTGGGCCATGGCGGGATTCGCGGTCAGCAGGCCGCGGACCGACCGGGTGAAGTAGCCGAAGATGACACCGAGTCCGACGAACGCGACCGTCCACGCGACGATCGGCGCCCGGTTGAGGCGGATCGCCAGCGCCAGTGGCGAGCCGATGCGGCCCCGTGCCGGGCCCGGCCGGGCCGGTATGAGTCCCTGACCGAAATCCCGTGCACGCTGCAATGCGAAAGCCGCTGCACCGACGACGACCGCGAACGCGACGCCGATCAGCAACGGCCACCAGTGATCGCCGGTCGCGGGTCTGGTCTCCTGAATCCATCCCAGCGGATTGACCCATGTGGTCCACGTCGGTGCGTCCACCGAGAACAGAAACCCGCGCAGCACGAACAGGACGCCGAGCAGAGACACGGCGATCGTGGTGGCGGCCCTGGCGTCGGAACCCACCTGGGCGCTGACCGCGGCGATGGCGCCGAACATCCAACCGGTGACCGTGAACCCGGCGCCCAGCAGGAACGACGACCCCCAGGCCCCACCGCACAGCGACGTCGCCAGACCCGCCAGGATGCCGATGGCGATCGAGCACACGCCGGCCATGATCAACGCGGTCGACAGTCGGGCGGCACGTCCGAGCACCCCCGCGGCGAGAAGTTCGGCCTGGCCGGAATCCTCCTGTCCACGTGCGGCTTTGACCACGATGAAGATCGCACCGAGCGCGGCGATGAAACCGCCCAGCGCGAGGCTGCGCCACGCGACGAATCCGTCGACCGTGGCCAGGTCGTAAGCGGGTCCGAAGATCAGCCCGAGTGCGGGATTCGAGCCGATCGTCGTGGCGAACGCGGCGCGTTCCGCGGCGTCGGGAAACAGCAACGGGTAGGCGATGACCGACGACACGGCCAGTGCGGTGGGCAAGACGATCCACGGCGCGAAGCTTCGACCTTCGTGGTGCAGGGAGGCCCGTAACAGCGGCGGCGTACCGATCGTCGATGCAGTCATCGCCTCACCGCTCCCCTGCCGGCTGGTCGGCCTTTTCGTAGAGCGACAGGAACAGGCTTTCCAGCGAGGGCGGTTCGACCGTCAGCGACCGCAGGCCGCAGGCGGTCAGCGCTGACATCACCGGACCGATCTGATCCGAGTCCACGGTCGCGCTCAGTCGGAGCCCGCCGGAGTCGTGGTCGTGCGAATCGATATCGTGCACCTCGGCGTTGTGCAGTTGCGCGAGAAGGTCCGGGCTCGGCGCCGAATCCAGTTCGGCGCGAACGGAAGTGCGGGTGTGCCCGCGCAGCTCGGCCAAGGAGCCGGTCGCCACGACGGCCCCGTCGCGGATGATGCTGAGCCGGTCCGCCAGGGTCTCCGCCTCGGCGAGGATGTGACTCGACAGCAGCACGGTGGTACCGCGAGCGGTGGCCTCCCCCACGACCTCCTGGAAGACGTTCTCCATCAACGGGTCCAGGCCCGACGTCGGCTCGTCGAGGATGAGCAGCTCTACGTCCGACGCCAGCGCCGCCACGATCGCGACCTTCTGCCGGTTTCCCTTGGAGTACTGCCGTCCACGTTTGGACGTGTCGAGCTCGAACCTGGAGACCAGGTCGGCCCGGCGCCCCTCGTCGAGTCCGCCGCGCATCGAGCCGAGCAGATCGATCATCTCCCCGCCGGTCATCGTCGGCCACAACGCGACGTCGCCGGGTACGTACGCCAGCCGGCGGTGCAGCTCGACGACGTCACGCCAGGGGTCGCCGCCGAGGAGTCGGACCTCTCCCCCGTCCGCGCGCAACAGACCCAGCAGGACCCGGATCGTCGTCGACTTGCCCGCGCCATTGGGCCCGAGGAAGCCGTGGACCTCCCCTCGCGCGACCTCGAGGTCGAGTCCGCGAAGCGCCTCGAACCTACCGAACGACTTACGCAGACCCCGGACGTCGATGGCGGGCTCGGTTCTCTGCGGGTTCTCGGAACGTTCGACGCTCATGCGTACCTCCGGCTCGACACGACGTGATGATCGTTCCACAGCGACTCTTGCAGCGGAGAAGGTTTGACCGTCGACGCCGTCGGGGCACACTGCCGCCATGGCGATCAAGAAGAACGACACCGTCCGCTGGAACACCTCTCAGGGCGAGACCGAGGGCACTGCGGAAGAGAAGCGCACCAAGGAATTCACCTTCGAGGGGCAGAAGTTCAAGGCCAGCGAGGACGAGCCGTACTGGATCGTCAAGTCGTCGAAGACGGGCTCGAAGGCCGCCCACAAGGAGTCGTCCCTGTCGAAGAAGTAATCGGCACACGCCGGTCCGAGGACTCCTATACCTAGAACTGCTATGCTCCTAGCAGTTCTAGGTATAGGAGTGCTATGTATATCGAGAAGGACTTGGTGGCCGCGTCCGCGACCCCGCTGGTGCTGGGGATTCTCGCCGAGGGCGAGTCGTACGGGTACGCCATCCTCAAGCGGGTCCGAGAGATGTCCGGTGGTCGGATGGAGTGGACCGACGGCATGCTCTATCCCCTTCTGCACCGTTTGGAGCGCGCCGGCCACGTCGAGGCGAGCTGGGGTGCAGCCGACACCGGGCGGCGTCGCAAGCACTACTCGATCACGGCATCGGGGTTGGCCGCGCTCGCCGAGCGGAGGTCGCAGTGGGAGGTCGTGGCCGACGCGCTCGACCAGGTGTGGCGGACGGTCGCCCTGCCGCCGACCGCGGAGGGCCTGGCATGACCGCGGAGACCGAGCTCGAGAGCCAGATCGACCGATGGCGCGGATACGTTCTCCGACACCAAGCCATCGCCACCACCGACGCCGACGAGATGGAAGACCACCTCCGCGGGCAGATCGCCGACCTCGCCGCCGGTGGCCTCGACGACGACGAAGCGTTCCTGGTCGCCGTCAAGCGCATGGGCCGCGTCGATGCGTTGTCGCGTGAGTTCGCCCGCGAGCACTCCGACCGGTTGTGGAAGCAGCTGGTGCTGACCGCGGAACCATCCGGCGATCTGGGCCGACGACGTCACGAACTCGGAGTCGTGATCGGCCTCGTCGTCGCGGCCGCCACGACCGTCCGCGTCGCCGTCGAGGTCATGCCGGAATGGGTGCTCGTCCGCAATGCCGCGTTGCTCGTACTTCCTTTCATGGCACTGTATTTCGGTTGGAAGCGCCGCGTTTCGACGCGAACCGCGCTCACGGTGATCGGTGCATTCGTCGTGACCGGAATCGTCGTCAACGTCTACCCGTTCGTCGACGACGGCACCACCCAGGCCATCGTCGCGATCCACGCGCCGATCGTCCTGTGGTTCCTCATGGGGGTGACCTACGTCGGCGGCCGCTGGACGTCCGGACCGCGTCGGATGGACTTCATCCGGTTCACCGGCGAATGGGTCGTGTATGCAACGCTTCTCGGCCTCGGTGCGGGAGTCCTCACCGGTCTGACCGCGGGGGCATTCGGTGCGCTCGACATCGACGTCGACACCGTGATCTCCCAGTGGCTGGCGCCCATCGCCGCGCCCGGCATCGTGCTGCTGGCGGCATGGCTGGTGGAGGCGAAGCAGAGCGTGGTCGAGAACATCGCACCGGTGTTGACCAAGGTCTTCACGCCCGTCACCGCGGTGATGCTTGTCGTGCTGCTGATCGCGATGGTGACCAGTGGCGACGTCGTGGACGTCGACCGTGAACTGCTGATCCTGGTGGACCTGATCCTTGTGGTCGTGCTCGGCTTGCTGCTGTACGCGATCTCCGCGCGCGATCCGCATCTACGCCCGGAGCTCTTTGACCGCCTGCAGCTGATTCTGGTCGTGACTGCGCTCGCGGTCGACGCGGTGATGCTGACGATCATGGCGTCGCGGATCGCGGAGTTCGGGTTCACGGCCAACAAGACGGTGGCGCTCGGTCTCAATCTCGTCCTGCTGGTGAACTTGTCGTGGGCCGCGTACCTGCTCTTCGGTTTCGTCCGCCGCCGCCGCGGGTTCGATGCGACGGAGCGGTGGCAGACCGACTATCTGCCGGTGTTCGCACTCTGGGCGGCCGCGGTCGTCGTCGTGGTACCGATGCTGTTCGACTTCGCCTGACCGCACCCGGCGCCGGGAGCGAAGCGAGCGGGCCGAATTGATGCCGGCGCCGGGAGCGAAGCGAGCGGGCCGAATTGATGCCGGCGCCGGGAGCGAAGCGAGCGGGCCGAATTGATGCCGGCGCCGGGGAGCGGAGCGAGCGGGCCGAATAGAAGCGAGCCGCGTAGACTCCGCGACCATGGCGATCGTCAACCGAGGGTTCGTGGGGCGCCGCGACCGCGACGCGCGGCGTCTCCCTCCCGGCCAGTACACGACACTCGATTTCCCGGTCCTGTCCGCGGAGCCGACACCTGCGATCGTCCCGAACGACTGGATGCTGGCCGTGCAGTCCGCGGACCACCGGGCCGCCACGTTCACATGGGACCAGTTCCAGGAACTGCCGCACGACGACATCACCACCGACATCCACTGCGTCACACGGTGGTCGAAGTTCGACACCCGGTGGCGCGGGGTCTCGTTCGACACCTTGCTGCAGGCGCTGCCGTGGGAACCGGCCCCGTTCGTGATGGCGCACTGCCACGGCGGATACACCACCAACGTGCCGCTCGCCGATCTCGTCGACGGCCGCGGCTGGATCGCCGACACCTACGACGGCGAACCCCTGTCCGCCGAGCACGGCGGCCCGGCTCGCCTCCTCGTGCCACACCTGTACTTCTGGAAGAGCGCCAAATGGGTTCGGCGACTTCGTTTCATGGCCGAAGACGCGCCTGGATTCTGGGAGGAACGCGGGTACCACATGTATGGCGACCCCTGGCGCGAACAGCGCTACTCGTGACGACCTGGCATCTCACGACGGTCACCGCGGTCGTCGACCTCACCCCCACCGCGCGAGCCCTGCGCCTCGCCCTCCCCGAGGCCGTCCACGCATTGCCCGGCCAGCACGTCGACATCCGGTTGACCGCCGAGGACGGCTACTCCACCGCGCGCGCCTACTCGCTGTCCGACGTCCGCGAGACCCGGTCGATCGAGGTGACCGTCGAACGACTCGAGGACGGTGAGGTGTCGCCCTACCTCGTCGACATGGTGGAGGTCGGCGACCCGTTGGAGATCAGCGATCCGCACGGATACTGGTTCACCTGGCCGTCCGGCGACGACCGTCCCGTCCAGCTGATCGGCGGTGGCTCCGGGATCGCGCCACTCATGTCGATGATCCGCAGCCGCGAGGTCGAGGCGCCGCAGACCCCCTTCTCGCTCGTGTACTCGGTCCGCAGTCCCGAACGCGTCTACTACCGGGATGAGATCCGGCAGTTGATCGCGCACCGCCGCATGGATGTTCACCTGATCCACACCCGGGTGGCACCCGACGACGCGACGCGGCCCGCGGGACGTCTCACCGCCGACGAACTCGCCGCGCTGACCATGGATCCGGCGACCTCGCCGACCGTGTTCATCTGCGGCCCGAACCGGTTCGTCGAGAACTGCGCCCAGTGGATGGTCGAGGCCGGACACGACCGCACCCGCATCCGGACCGAGCGATTCGGTGAGTGACCCCGGGACGCTTCGACGATTTTCCCAAGCAAGTGCTTGATCGGCACGTAGCGTAGCGGCATGACCTCTGTGTACGACTTCACCGCCACCGGCATCGACGGCGATCCCGTCGAACTCTCGCAGTTCCAGGGCTCTCCCCTGCTCATCGTGAACACCGCCTCGCAGTGCGGGTTCACCCCGCAGTACCGCGGTCTGGAGGCACTGCACCGGGATTACGCCGACAAGGGTCTGCGAGTGCTCGGCTTCCCGTGCGATCAGTTCGGGCACCAGGAGCCGGGCGACGAGGAGGAGATCAAGAACTTCTGCTCGCTGACCTACGAGGTGACCTTCCCGATGTTCGCGAAGGTCGATGTGAACGGACCCGATGCCCACCCGCTGTTCGCGTGGTTGCGGGACCAGAAATCCGGCGTGCTCGGCGGCCGGATCAAATGGAACTTCACCAAGTTCCTCATCGGGCGGGACGGGTCCGTCGTCGCGCGATACTCGCCGACGACCAAGCCGGAGAAACTCGCCGGATCCATCGAAGAACAGCTGTGATGGGGACGCCCGTGAGCACCGACAGCACCATCAGCCGAAGCGGTTCTTTCGTCCGCGTGACGATCGCCTACGTGCTGGCCTCCGCGGTCGCCGCCGCCTGGCTCATCTGGGGTCCGGCCACCTCCTACCTCTGGCTCGACACCCTGATCGCCGATCTGCTCGCCACCCTCGTGATCTTCGCGTTCAGCCGGTTCTACGGGAATTCGAGCTTCTACGACGCCTATTGGAGCGTCGTGCCGCCCGCGCTGTTCGTCTACTGGTGGGCCGCCGGCGACGTCGGGATCGACGCGGTGCACTGCTGGGTCATCGCCGTCGTCATCGGTGCCTGGGCGATCCGTCTGACCGCGAACTGGGCGATCGGCTGGCCGGGTCTCCACCACGAGGACTGGCGGTACCCGATGCTGAAGTCCGGGGCCGGACGCGCCGAACTGCCCGTCGACCTGATGGCGATCCACGTCTTCCCCACCATCCAGGTGTTTCTCGGCATGATCCCGATCTACGTCACGGTCACTCATACCGGCGGCGTGCTCGCGTGGCTGACGGCGGTTGCGGCCGTCGTCGGACTCGCTGCGACGGCGCTCGAGTACGTCGCCGACGGGCAGCTGCGACGGTTCGCCGCACGTAAGACACCGGGCGCCGTCCTGGACACCGGCGTGTGGGCGTGGTCGAGGCACCCGAACTACTTCGGCGAGGTCCTGTTCTGGGTGTCGATGGCACTGTTCGGGCTCGCCGCCTCGCCCGGCGACTGGTGGTGGCTGTTCGTGGGCGCGGTCCTGATGCTGGCGATGTTCCTCGGCGCCAGCATCCCCATGATGGAAAAGCGCAGTCTGGAGCGACGTCCCGGATACCAGGACGTCATCGACCGGGTGCCGCGCTTCGTCCCCCGACCCCCGCGCTCGGCCGCACATCCGCCGGATCAGGTCACTGCGTGAGCCGACCACGCGTCGTCGTCGCCGGTCTCGGTGATTCCGGCCTACTGACCGCGATCCATCTCGCCCCGCATGCCGACGTCGTGGGCATCTCGTCGAAGCCGGGCCTGGTCAGCGGCCAGGAACTCGGGCTGCGGATCAGCCGACCCGATGCGTGGGCGCGCGATTACCGGATTCCGTTCGGGCGCTTTCGGAAACTCGACGGCATCCAGACCGTCCACGGCACACTGACGGGTGCCGACCTCGGTGACCGCACCGTCACCGTCGTCGACGCCAACGGCTCTGAGAGGGTCGAGCGCTTCGACGCGCTGGTCGTCTCCACCGGCGTGCGGAACGGGTTCTGGCGACATCCGGAACTGCAGTCGGAAGCCGACGTCGACGCCGAGTTGCGCTCGGCTCATGCGCGGTTCGCCGATGCCGAGACCATCGCGGTGATCGGTGGCGGTGCGGCGGCGGTGAGTGCCGCCGCCAACCTGGCGCAGACCTGGCCGGGCAAGCGAATCGACCTGTATCACCCGGGCGAACGTGCTCTACCGCAGCATCATCCGCGGACATGGGCCATCGTCCTTGCGCGGTTGCGCCGGCTCGGCGTCGGCGTGCACGGCGGCCATCGTGCGGTCGTGCCCGACGGATTCGCCTGCGACGAGATCACTCCGGGGCCGGTGTGGTTCTCGACGGGGCAGCCGCCGGTGGAGGCCGATGCAGTGCTCTGGGCCATCGGCCGGGTGAGACCGAACACGGAGTGGCTTCCGCGAGAGGTGCTGGATCCGTCGGGCTTCGTGCGCGTGACGGCCGAACTGCGCGTACCCGGTGCGGATCTCGTCTACGCGATCGGCGACGTCGCGGCGACCGACGACCTCCGCAGTTCCGCTCGGAATCGTGCCGATCGTCTGCTCGCACACAACATCCGGTCCGACCTCACCGGGCGGCCGGGCCGTGCGCGGCGCTACGCTCCCCCACGGCGGCGCTGGGGTTCGGTGCTCGGTGTCCAGGCCGACGGTCTCCAGGTGTTCGCGCCCAACGGGCGCCCGTTCCGATTCCCGGCGTGGTCGGTCGACACGATCCTGCAACCGTGGATCGTCCGTCGCGGAATCTACGGCGGCATCCGGAAGCCGTGAGTGCACGGGGTGTTTTCCGGGCGGACGGGCAGCGGTCCGCGCATACACTCGGCCCATGAGCAACGAACCGTTCTCTGCCAATCCATCCGGACAGCCGCCGACCCCGGGCGGGCCCGGACAGACGCCCTCCGGCGCGTACCCGTCGGGCGCGGTGCCGCCCGCCGCGCCGCCACCGGAAGCCTCCCAGTATTCCGCCGGAACCACGCCCGGCGTCGCGCCGATCGACTCGACGGCCGATGGGACGACCCCGGTCAAACCGACCGCCGCCGAACGCGCGAACTCCGTGGTGAAGAAGGTGGTGATCGGGCTCGTCATCGCCGCGCTGCTCGTCGTCACCTACTTCATCCTCGAGGCGTTCCTGCCGCGCTGGTGGGCCGGTCAGATCGGGCAGCGCGTCGAAGGGTCGTTCAGCCGCGGCATTGGCACCGGCCTGGTTCTCGGCATCGTGTGCACCTTTTTGCCCGTGCTGTTCTTCACGTTGGCGTTCGTCAACCGCAGCCGCATGAAGAACGTCCCGACGATCATGTTCGCCGTTCTCGGCGTGCTCGTCGCGATCCCCAACCTGCTGACCCTCACGGTGGTCGCCGGCGGTGGGAACGGCGCACATGCCGGCGAGCGCATCTTCGACGTCGAAGCGCCCGGCTTCCGCGCCGCCACCGCCTGGGGCGTGATCATCGGTGTCGTTCTGGCGATCGGCGTCGGCTACTTCATCTGGCGCTACCAACGCCGCGGACGTCAGCTCCGCGAGATCAAACACACGCCCACAACAGATCGGAAGTAGATACATGGCCGAGCAGCGGATCGTCGTGGACATCGACGACGCCGGTGTCGCCACAGCGACGCTCAACCGAGCCGACAAACACAACGCGCTCGATCCGGCGATGTTCGAGGCCCTCATCGATGTGACGGGCACCCTCGCCGAGGACAACCGCGTCCGGGCTGTGGTGGTACACGGTGCGGGCAAGAGTTTCTGTTCCGGCCTGGACGTGTCGAGCCTGGGTCAGGGTGGCGGAGTGAACTCGCTGCTGGAACGGGAGCCTGGCGTGCTCGGCAACCACGCGCAGCGGGTGTCACTGGACTGGGGCCGCATCCCGGCACCGGTGATCGCGGCCATCACCGGCAACTGTTTCGGCGGTGGCCTGCAGATCGCGCTGGGTGCCGACATCCGCTATTCGACCCCCGACGCGCGCCTGTCCATCATGGAGGTCAAGTGGGGTCTGGTGCCCGATATGGGCATCACCCAGACCCTCCCGCGACTCGTGTCCGCCGATGTGGCAAAGGAACTCACGTTCACCGGACGCATCGTCGACGGCGCCGAGGCCCAACGACTCGGTCTGGTCACCCGCGTCGTCGACGATCCGCTCACCGCCGCACTGGATCTCGCGCACGAGATCGCGTCGAAGTCGCCGCACGCGGTTCGTGCCGCCAAGCGTCTCTACGACGAATCGTGGGCGGGCACCGATCCGGCCGCGGCGCTGATGCTGGAGAGCGAACTCCAGGTCGGACTGATGGGATCCCCCAATCAGATGGAGGCGGTACATGCCGGGATGGCGCGACGCGAAGCGCTCTTCGCCGACCCGGAGTGATCGCATGCCCTTGGTGGCTCGTCGCTTTCGCTCTTGCGCCACCTCTGCTCGCTAATCCAAAAGAACCACGAACCGCTGGACTGTGGGGTGGAAGCGATGCCCTCCCTCTGCTCCCTGAGGTGCGAGGAGCGTTAGCGACGAGCCTCGAAGGGTCCTGGTGAGATGCGTCGCCAAACCCTAATGGGGGTGGATCGGCGTCCTGCAGGGGATGCTGGTTTGTGTGAGCCTTCCCGGCCGGTGACCACTCCGAGACCCTGAAACGGTGTCGGATTTCTACACGAAGACCGTGGCCCGGCCGGGT
>NZ_JAFFZF010000007.1:0-149739 GCF_016924115.1 Gordonia sp. BP-119 | reverse complement strand
TCTGCATGCCCATCATGTGGTGTTCTGGTCGGCGGGTGGGGGGACGGATCCGGACAATCTGATCTTGTTGTGTGGGTCGTGTCATCGGTCGTTGCATCGGGGCGAGTTTGCGATCACCGCGCATGGGAAGCAGCGGTTCACGTTTCATCGACCCGACGGCGCCGAGATCGAGGTGGCGCCGCCGACGTCGAAACCGTCGGGGTGGCAACCAAACCCTGCCATAGGTATCGACGCGACTGTGCCGATCGGTGGGGGCCGGATGGATTTGGGTTACACCACCGAGGTGCTCTACGCCGTCTGGGAGTGGAAGGAAAGCAGGTCTTCTCGCGTCGATCTCGCGATGTCGGCGGCGTAGTCGTCGATCGTTGTCGCGCTACTTCTGAAGCCAGAATGCGCGGCCCCGCGATGAGTTCTGACGAGCAGGCATGTCTATCCCTGCACAACACACTCGCACGAGCCGCCAGGAGAACATCATGAGCCGCAACAGCACCACCAAGGGCGCCGCCGCGCCGACGACCACGAGCCCCGCGTCCGACGAGGCGCAACCGACGCGTCGGAACTGGCGTCGCACAACAGGAATCGTCATCAGCGTACTCGTCGGCGCCTTCCTGGCGTTCGACGTCGCAGGCAAACTCGCGCGTCCGCAAGCGGTGATCGACGGCACGCGGGAGCTCGGCTTCCCCGCCGATCAGGCCATCGTGATGGGTGTCGTGTTGCTCGTGTGCCTGGTCGTCTACGCCATCCCGCGCACCGCAGTCCTCGGCGCCCTCGGGATCACGGCCTACCTCGGAGGCGCGGTCACCGCCAACATGAGGATCGAGGCACCGCTGTTCGACACGGTCCTGTTCGCGGTCTACCTCGGCGTGCTGATGTGGATCGGTCTGGCCCTGCGCCGCCCGGAGTTGCTGAAGGTGGCCGGCCTGAAGCGCTGAGCTTCGCCGCTGACCGGCCCCGCACCCGTTACCGATCTGGGATCGGACGGGTGCGGGGTCGTTGTGCATCTCTCGTACTCGTTACGCGAGTGACTGGTGTGACCAGAGTGAAGCGAATGAGACTGGCGGCTGCGGCGACGATCGCGGTGGCCGCTCTCGGCGGGGTGGCGGTCGGGACGTTGCCCGGACCGGACGCCTCGGTTGTGACGACGGCCTCCGCGATGGACCCGGCCGGCCTGTACAACAGCGCGCAGTCGAAGTTCGCCGGAGGTGACGTCGCGGGCGGACTCGATCTTCTCCAGCAGGTCCTCGCGGTGGCGCCGGCCGATACCGACGCGCTTGCACTGCAAGCGATCTGGTCGGACCAGGTCGACGACGTCGTCGCGGGACGCTCGGCCCTGAACCGGTTGTCGATGATGAATCCGTCCCTGGCGACAACGGCCCGCAACATCATCTCGGGCGTCTCGACCGCTGCACAGATCGTGCCCGACACCACGCCGAAGCCGGTATCCGGTCGGGTGGCTATCGTCGTGCTCGGATTCGGGCTCAATGCGAACGGGAAGATGGCGCCGGAGCTCGTCAACCGGGTGTCCGCCGGCAAGGCTCAGTCGGAGCTCACGACGTCCGCGCCGATCGTCGTCACCGGAGGGGTGCCGAAGAAGGGCATCACCGAAGCAGCCGCGATGCGGACCTGGCTCGTGGACAACGGTGTCGGTGCGGACCGGATCCTCGTCGAGGACAAGTCCGGGTCGACGGTGGCCAATGCGCAGAACACCGCCGAGATCCTGCGCGCACAGGGAATCCGGGACATCGTTCTCGTCACGTCGCCCAGCCACATCCGGCGCGGGGCGGCGGACTTCGGTGCCATGGGCTTGCGCGTCGTCGGGACTCTCACCACCGCGACGGACCTGGAGAAGTACCGGACCCCGCTGGCCAAGGCGCAGCAGACCGGCATACGTGTGGAGGCCACTCGGACCGCGCGTATCCCGGCGACCCATGAGCCCGGGCTGCTGCCGCAGAACCTGCCGGAGACCGGTCCCGGACTGATCCCGGAAATCGGTGGGCGGATCCTCCAAGAGCTCCTGAAGGCGGGATCGTCGGCCTGACGGGCCGATCTCGCCGCACCGCGCGCTCGAGTTCGGTGGGGTGACATGGTGCTGGCCCTGCGGTTTCACAGCTTGCAGCAGAAGCGCGGCTGTGCATCGTCGGTCTGTTGCTACGACCCGACGGCCGCCTGCACGGCCGCCTGCACGCCGTGCCCGGCGACGACGATCGGTTCGATGGAGCGCAGGGTGCGGCACAGAACGAACGCACCTTCCAGCGCGGTCAGGGTGATCAACGCCAGCCGTCGACGCTCCGGCTCGGTGATCTCGAGTTGTCCGAACCACGTTGCGAGGCCGGTCAACCAGCTCTCGAAAACCTCGGCGGATTCCAGCCTGAGACGCTCGTTGGTACTCGCCACCTCCAGTGCGATGGTCTCGATGGAGCAGGCCTCGCTGTAGTCCTGCGACTCCAACAGTTTTCCGGCGTTCTCGAACAGCGTCGGGATGCCGGTCAGGGGGTCGGTCGTCTCCAGCTGGGCGCCGACGAACGCGCCGTAGCGCAACCCTTCGCGTCGGATGACCTCGACGCTGATCGCTTCCTTGCCGCCGGGGAAGTGATGGTAGATCGAACCGTAGGGCGCTTCAGCCGCCGCCGAGATCTGTTTGATGCCGGTGGCCGGCATGCCCTGCCGCCGGTACAGCTCTGCGGCTGCCTCCAGGATCCGGTCGCGAGTAGCGGAATCTGCCATGACGTCTCCATCCCTTGCGCATCGTGCCGATGCCAGCCTATCTTGCTTCTAAGTAGAACGATCTATCTAGGAGGCGACGTGCCCACAGTTGACGTGCCGGCCGGCTCCATCTCCTACGAAGACACCGGCGGTCCCGGGCCGATCCTGGTACTCGGCCACGGGTTGCTGATGGACGGGCGGCAGTGGCGCAAGGTGATCCCGCTGCTTGCCGAATTCCGTTGCATCACACCGACGCTCCCGATGGGGGCGCACACGGAGCCGATGCACGCCGACGCGGACCTCACCGAGACGGGTGTGGCATCGATCCTTGCCGACTTTCTCGATGCCCTCGACCTCGATGACGTGACGCTCGTCCTGAGCGACTGGGGCGGTGGTCAGTTCGTGATCTCCCAAGGCCGGGACAAGCGCGTTGGGAGGTTGGTGTTGGCATCGTGCACGGCTTTCGACAACTATCCTCCCGAGCCGGCGCGCCCCGCGGCGCTGTTGTGCCGAGTGTGCGGCGGCGGGTGGATTCTCACCCGGATGCTGGGCACTCGATTCTTCCGGCACAGCACACGGGCGTATGGCGCGCTGACGAAGTCGGGGATTCCGGACTCGCTGTTCGACGAGTGGTTCCGCCCCGCTGTCGAAAACGCATCGATCAGAAGGGATCTGGTCAAATTCGCCACGGGCGCGCCCTCCCGCCGCAGGCTGCTCGAACTGTCGGACATGATGCGGCGGTTCGATCGCCCGGTGCTCGTGGTCTGGGCAAGGGAAGACCGGATGATGCCCCTTGAGCATGCGGACCGCCTCGTCGAGCTCTTCCCGAACGCATCCAAGGTCGTCGTCGACGATTCGTGGACTCTCATCCCGGAAGACCAGCCGGAGGCGATGGCCGATCTGCTGCGCGGGTTCGTCAGATGACGCGTCGTCGCCCCGCCGGTGGCGATACCGGTTGCGCGATGTTGCCGACGATGTAGCTCGCCTGCCTCTCGTTGCCGAGCGCCGAAGCGCGACGGCCGATTGCCGGCACCGTCCTGAATGTCAGAACATCACCGATCGGAAGTGGGTGACGAAACGCTCGTCGTCATAGAGATGGAACGCGATCCCCGGCGGCTGACCGCGGTTGACGACCTCCCGGCCTTCGAACGGCAGGTTCAGTGTCGACGACACACCCGGTGCGATGCACAGCGGGCGGTCGGCGAACGTGGTCACCGCCGGGGTGTGGGCGTGTCCACACAGGAACGCGACGATGTTCGGGTGCTGATCCACCAGGGCGGCGAGACGGCCCTCGTCACGCTGGCGGATCGAGTCCATGAACGGCATCAGCAGGTCGACCGGCGGATGGTGAAAGGCGATGAACACCGGTGTCGTCACGGACGTAGCGGTGAGCCGGTCCGACAGCCAGGA
Source organism: Gordonia sp. BP-119 (assembly GCF_016924115.1). Taxonomy (NCBI): domain Bacteria; kingdom Bacillati; phylum Actinomycetota; class Actinomycetes; order Mycobacteriales; family Gordoniaceae; genus Gordonia; species Gordonia sp. BP-119. The sequence continues at coordinate 145,626 of NZ_JAFFZF010000007.1, read as the reverse complement.
GATGGTCGCGTCGTCGAGACGACCGTCGTTGCGTCCGGGTATCGAGCTGTCGCACATCAGGAAGAGGACGTCGGAGCCGTCGCGCCCGCGCACCGTCCGCGCGTGATTGATCGGACCAGAGGTCTCGGTGCCGATCAGGGCCGCGCTGAACGGTTCCCGGACGTCGTGGTTGCCTGCGGTGATGAGCATCGGCAGTGGGCTCTCGAGCACCCCGTACGCCTCTCGGTACTCGCTCGCGGCACCTTCATCGGCGATGTCGCCGGTGACCAGCAGGACGTCGATCCCGGCGGCGCGGGCGTTGATATAGCTCAACGTCGACTGGATACGGGCCCGATTGAACCGCGTCCCGTTGAAATGCAGGTCGCTGATGTGGGCGACAACGAACACGAAGAGCTCCTGTCACGGTTCCTGACTCCCACGAGGCTAACCGCAGGCAGGGTCCGACGACGCATCGCCTCAGGGCCGCGAGGCGCAACGCACTCCCATGACGTCGGTGTGGTTCAGCCCGCTCGGGTGCCGGCTCCCCTGTAACGCACAGCGGCCGGCGAGCGACATCGATGATGAGTCGCCGACCTGCCAACCCCCGACCTGGCAGGTCGGCGACCGTCTTTTGTCTCCGTCGATGCAAGACTTCGGCGCTGTTTGCATTCTCCCGAGTTCGCGCGCACACTGGCGAGCGGTGTTAGTTGCGCTCTGCAACTAATTGCAAAGAGCAAGTAAAACTTCTCGGGTAGGCGGTGAGGACAGTGCTCGATCAACACGCGATCGACGACCTCTTCGAGACCCTTCTGCGCTTCGTCCGCATCCGCGAACGGGCGGTCCACACGACGTTCCGTACGCGTGAGGGCGAGTTCGAGGCCGCGGCGTTCAAGGCACTCTTCCCGCTCGCGCGACGGTCGATGCGATCGCGCGACCTCGCCGAGACGATGAATGCCGACCCGTCGACGGTGAGTCGGCATGTGGCTCAGCTCGTGGAGCACGGCCTGATCCGCCGCGAGGCGGACCCGGACGACGGGCGCGCTACCATGCTCGTCATCACCGCCGCCGGACGGGATCGCGTCGTGGCCATGCGCGAGATGCGTCGCGCCGCCATGGCCGATGTCATGGCCGACTGGACCGACGACGAACTCCACACCCTCGTGACACTTCTCGGGCGGTTCGTCGATGCCGCCGACGCAGCCCTACATCCGGCGTGCCCGGACCGCAGCCCGGACACAGATGCGAATGACCCGAAAGGACGACAGTGACAGACTCTTCGGCCGCCGACACGGTGAACCACGACGAGGAGGTCGCCGGCGCCGGACTGACCCATCGCCAGATCCTGACCATCCTGGCCGGACTCATGCTGGGCATGTTCCTCGCCGCCCTCGACCAGACCATCGTGTCGACGGCGATCCGGACCATCGCCGACGATCTGCAAGGGTATGACCTGCAGGCCTGGGTGACCACGGCCTACCTCGTCACCGCGACGATCGTGACCCCCTTGTACGGCAAGCTGTCCGATCTCCACGGCCGGAAACCGTTCTTCCTGCTGGCGATCTCGATCTTCATCGTCGGTTCGCTGCTGTGCACGATCGCGTCGTCGATGTATCAACTCGCCGCGTTCCGCGCCTTCCAGGGGCTCGGCGCGGGCGGCTTGATGACCCTCGCACTGACGACCATCGGCGACATCGTCCCGCCGCGGGAACGCGCCAAATACCAGGGCTACTTCCTCGCCGTGTTCGGCACCTCCAGCGTCCTCGGCCCGGTCCTCGGCGGTCTGTTCGCCGGCCAGGAGACGATCCTCTGGGTGTCCGGTTGGCGTTGGGTGTTCCTGGTCAACGTGCCGATCGGACTCGTCGCGCTGTTCGTGGTCTACAAGGTGCTCAACTACGACCAGCAGAAGGGCGTCGGCGGGCGCACCGACTACTGGGGGGCGACGGCACTCGCCGTCGCCGTGGCTCCGCTGCTCATCGTCGCCGAACAGGGGCGCCAGTGGGGATGGACCTCCGGACTGTCGTTCCTCTGCTACGGGATCGGCGTCGTCGGCATCGCCGCGTTCATCTGGATCGAGCACCGCATGGGCGACGACGCCCTCATCCCGTTGCGCGTGTTCACCAACCGGGTGTTCAGCCAGGGCATCATCATCTCGGTCATCATCGGCGCCGTCATGTTCGGTGGAATCTCGATGCTGCCGCAGTACTTCCAGGTCCTCCGCGGATCGAGCCCCATGATCGCCGGCCTCCAGATGCTGCCGATGGTGCTCGGTCTGATGGCCGGTTCGATCCTGTCGGGCCAGCTGATCTCGCGCACCGGACGCTACAAGATCTTCACGGTCGTCGGCGCCGTGCTGATCACCGCGGGCACTTTCCTGCTGCACCTGGTGGGCACCGAGACGCCGCTCTACCTGGTCATGCTGATGGCCGCGCTCCTCGGCTTCGGGCTCGGCAACCTGATGCAGCCGATAACCCTGGCGATGCAGAACATCCTGCCGCCCAAGGACATGGGACTCTCCACCGGCACCGCCACCTTCTTCCGTCAGATCGGTGGAACGCTCGGTGTCGCGGTCTTCTTCTCGCTGTTGTTCTCCTTCATGGGGCCGAACATCAAGGACGAGATGGTCGCGGCGGCAGCCCAACCCGAGTACCGCGCGGCGGTCGTGGAGGCCTCGCAGAGCAGCGACCCGCAGGTCAGCGCATTCGGGCAGTCGCTCATCGCGGCCGCTCAGAATCCCGGCGCCGCGACCGGATCGTCGGACAGTGTCATGAGTGACACCTCGGTCATCGAGAAGCTGCCGGCCGAACTGGCCCAACCCATCAAGGAGGGGTTCGCCGACTCGATGGACCGGGTGTTCCTGGCGGTGTCGATCGTCGCGCTGCTCGCGATCATCGGAACGGTCACCTGGAAGGAACTCCCGCTGCGTCAGGGACGGCCGATCGGCGCACCGGAGTCGTCACCCGCGTCGTGAGGAGATCGCTCGCGGGCATCCTGATCGCCGTTGCGGGCCTGTGCTATTCGTCGTGGGTGCTGGAGTTCGCGTGGGCGGACTCGCTGGACCCGATGCGCACGTTCCTCAGCGAGCTGGACGCCGCGAACCGTCCCCACCGCGACATCTACGTGGTCGGGGACGTGACCACCGGGGTCTGCGCACTCGTCGCGGCACTGCTATTGCTCGTCCCGCGACCGCCTTTCCCCCGCTGGTTGAGCCGGCACCGAGCGGAGCGAGGCGCCGAGTCGAAGCCACCTGGTGACCTCGACAGGCTCGGCCAGCGGGAGGGGGACGCGACGTCGGTGTTTCGCGACCGTACAGCGACCACCGCCGTTCTCGCACTGGCGGTGTTCGGCGCGGCGACCATCGCCGACGCCCTGCTCCCGATCGAGTGCATTCCGGGAGTCGACCCCGGGTGCCCGCGCGAACCGAGCGGACTGCTCCCGCAACTGCATCACATCCACGCGCTCACCAGTACGGTCGCGGTGTTCGCCATCTTCACCGTCATGGTCGCCGCCGGCGTCTCGGCGGTACGCACCACACCGGACGGTCCCGTATGGCCGATGCTCCGGTGGGTCGGGAACGCAGTGCTCGTCATCGTCGCGCTCGCCACGGTCTGGATGCTGTTGGCGGACAACCTGGTCGGCGACTACCGGCTCGGACTCGCCCAGCGCATCCAGGTCGGCGGCATGAGTGTGTGGATGGTGCTCTGGGGGTGGGCCGTGGTCGGTTCGCGGGGCGTTGATCGGACCCCGGAGGCGGAACACGTCGTCGTTGCGCCGGGTGGGTTCACCGGCACGGAGTGGGGCGCCGTGAACGGCACGCGAGACCAGCAGCAGCGATAGTCTGACGTCGACGACGAGAGGATCGGGTGGGTATGGGGGTTCGGGATGGGCGTCCGGCCGGTGGTGCCGGTTCGACGCTCCGGATCTCGGTGCTGGGTCCCATCTCCTGCGAACTCGATTCCGAGGTGGTCGACCTGGGCCCGCGCCGGCAACGGGCGGTCTTGGCCCGCTTGGTGGCCGGCCGCGGTCGGGTGGTGTCCACGGATCGGTTGATCGACGATCTGTGGAACGGGGAACCACCGCCGAAGGCACTGGCGGGCCTCCAGGTGCAGGTGTCCAATCTGCGACGCGTCATCGAACCGTCTCGCCCGCCCCGCGCTCCGGCGACCGTGCTCGTCAGTGAGCAACCGGGTTATGCGTTACGGCTACCCCGTCCGAGCGTCGACGTCTGGGAATTCGAGGCCGTCGTCACCGTCGGCGGCGACGCGGACGATCCCGCCTCGAGGCTTCGCGAGCTGGATGGCGCGCTGCGGATGTGGCGCGGCGATCCCTACGGCGCCTGTTCGGGTGAGGGCTGGGCACAGCCCGAAGTCGCCCGACTCCACGATGTACGCCGGTCGGCGATCGAGCAGTGGGCCTCACTGGCGGTCGACCACGGACGCGCGGCGGAGGTGGCGCAGGTGCTGGCTGCGGAGTGCGACGACCAACCGGCCCGCGAAGAGTACTTCCGGTTGCTCGCGCTGGCGCAGTACCGACTGGGGCGGCAGGCAGACGCCCTGGCGACGCTGCGCCGGCTGCGGTCGTATCTCGCCGACGAACTCGGAGTGGATCCAGGACCGCCGATCCAGCTGCTCGAACGCGACATCCTGCAGCAGGCGCCCACCCTGGCGGCGCCGGTCGCACCGCCGGTGCCGGAGACGCCGAAACCGCCGAGCGTGCCGCCCGTCACCGCGTCGGCGGGTCGTCGCGAACCCGCCGGACGGGAGAACGAACTCGCGGCACTGCTCGGTCACGCCGAGGCCGCGAGCGCGACCGGTCTGCGCGTCGTATGGGTGAGCGCGGAGGCCGGCGGCGGCAAGAGCACGTTCGCGGATTCACTCGTCGCACGTCTGGGCGCCGCCGGCTGGGCCGGGGCGATTGGACACTGCCCCGAGGTCGACGGCGCCCCGACAGCCTGGGCGTGGCGAGAGATACTGCAGCAGGCGAAGTTTCGTGGCGATCTGACGTCGGACGAGGGATTGGACAATTCGTTCGACATCGCCCGGCGGGTGATGGAAGCCTGCGGTTCGCACTCCGACGCACCGGGGACGGTCCTCGTGCTCGACGACGCACACCGCGCCGATGGCGCCACGCTGCAGGTCCTTCGGCAACTGGTGACCTGGATGGCCCGGTCTCCGGTGCTCGTGGTGGTCACCTACCGGGCATCGGAAGCCGGTGTGGACCTGCTCGCGACCACGGCATCTCTCGCTGCGGTGACCGCCGAACACATCGAGCTGAAGGGTCTGTCGGAGAACGGTATCCGCGAACTCGCGGCGTCGGTGGGACTGGAATCCGTGGACACCCCGCTGCTCGAGCTGTTGCGCACGAGGACCGACGGCAATCCGCTCTTCGTGCGTGAGCTGGCCAAGCTCGTCGCCTCCCGCGGATTCTCGGCGGCTGCCGCCGCGATCCCCCGTGGCGTCACCAGCGTGCTGATGCAGCGGATCGAACGGCTACCTGCCGAAGTCGCGACCGTCTTACGCCTGGCCGCGCTTTTCGGGCGCCGTGCGCCGATCGATGGCGTACTCACCCTGTGGAACAGGAATCCCGACGCCACCGCCGAGGAACTCGTGCTCGACGCGATCGACACGGCCGTCGCCGCCGGATTGCTGACCGCAGACATCGAAGCGGTGCACTTCAACCACGTTCTCGTGCGCGACGCCGTGTACGACAGCATCCCCGCGCTGCGGAAGCGGCGATCGCACTGGCAGATCGTGCTGTATCTCGAGCAGACCCCAGGCGTCGATCCGGACGAGCTGGCACACCACGCGGCTCTCGGCGCCGTCCCCGACACGGTCGAACGCGCCCTCGAGCTGGTGACGGTCGCTGCCGTCGCGAGGTTCGGCACCGAATTCACGGCGGACTCGGCAGACCTGTGGCGGTCCGCCGTGCGTCTGCATGAGATGGCCGGACATGCCGCGGCGACCGCCGACGCGGCCGATCGGTCCGCGTTCGTCGTGGCGTTGACCCACCTGGTGACGGCACTGGCGTTCCGCGGCGACGACACCGGTGAGGCCCGCGCGCGCCGTGGTCAGGCGATCGCGACAGCTCGAGAACTGGGTGACGACGATCTGGTCATGGCCGCGCTGACGTGTTGGCGGGCGCCGGTCATCTGGACGACACGCCGTCAGCGGATCGCCGACACGGAGTTGATCGCCGCGATGACGAGCGCGCTGGGTCGCGCCACCGGTGAGGACCGGGTCTACCTGTTGGTGTCGCTGGTCTTCGAACTCGAGGGCATCGACGACCGCCGCGCCATCGAACTGGCCGCCCAGGCCGTGGAGGCCGCGAACGGGCACGCGGACCCCGAAGTCCGTTGCGCGGCGTGGAATGCGCGTGTGTACACCGCCCTCGGGCCGGATCTCAGCGCAGAACTGCCGGCGTTCACCGACGAATTCGACCGAGTGGCAGACGAGTCCGGAGTGCTGGCCTATCAGGCGGCCGCACACTTCTTCTCGTTCCTGGCGCGGGCCGCGCGGGTCGACCTGCCCGGCGCCGTCGCGCGAGCCCAACAAGGTCTACGGTCGGCCTCCAGCGGGCGCGCGGGCGAACTCGTCGTCGTCTTGTCGGCGTTCTCGGCGGTCCTGGAGGTGCTCGGTGGCGACATCGACCAGGCAGAGCGCGAGTACCGCGACCTCACCGCGCGACTGCAGGCGGCGGGCGCGATCAACTCGGCGGAGATCGGTCTGGTCGGCGAGATGGTGGTCGGGTGGTTCCGCGGTTCGCTCGCACATCTCACCGAACCCCTCGCCGCGATCAACAATGTTGCCCCGCAGATGATCTCCTGGGTGTACGTGGTCGCGCTGCTGGACGCCGGTCATGTCGAGCAGGCGCGCCGCGTCGCCCGCACCGCGCCTCCGATCAGCCGCGACTTCTACTGGACCGCGATGTCGGTCTTCCACGCCCGCGCCCTCGTCCGGCTCGAGATGACCGAGGCCGCGGCCGTGCTCTACGACGAACTGCGGCGTTGGTCGGGCACGATTGCCGGCCTGAACTCGGGATCTGTCGCATTCGGTCCGATGGACGCGGTGCTCGCCGAGCTCGCCGACCTCCTCGGTGACACGGCCGCCGCGACCGCCCACCGTCGAATGGCCGTGGAGGTGCAGAACACGGTGCGAGCCGGCCTCACCGAACTGGGCCGGCGATGATGGCCTCGCGCTTGTCGAAGCTGCGAACGAGCAGTGTGAGCACGGCCCGGATGACCGGTCCCGCCTCGCGCTTCATCTTCGCCAGCTCGCGCTCATCTGCGTGCCGCATCATTCTCGGTGCCTCGAACCGCATGCTCGCGCCGCTTCGGGCAGCATTCTCCACTCGGTCCCAATCCGCCACACTCACGTAGCGGGCGACGATCGGGAACACGACCTTTTCTTCGTCGGCGATGTGCTCACCGAGTAGCTGGTGAACGTCGCCGAGGGTCGCGGCGAGCTCGTTCGCTGCGTCACGGTGATCGGCTTTCGCGGATGTGAAGGCTGCGGTGCGAGCCTGCAGTGTCGCGAGCAGCGCATCGAGCTGGGTGTGATCATCTTCCAGATCGTGGACGTCGACGGCCGCGCCGGCGGATGCGGTGAGGATCGGCCAAACCACCTCGTCCTCGATGGTGTGGTGATGATGGATGGACGCGCACAACTGGTCGAGATAGTCGCCGATGGCTCGGCGGCGGCGATCATCACACGGTTCACCACCGGCGATGCGGCCGAGGATGTCGGCGAAGCGGCGCGTGTCGTCGAGCATGCCGCGGTGGGCGAGCTTCATGCCGGTGAGATCGGGGGTGGTCGGTGCGGTGGCGGTGCGGGGGGAAGGTCGGCTGGTCACGGGTGTCTCCTGGCGGCTTGTGGTGGCTGGTTGCGGCCACTGTGCGCCGCCCGACTTACAGGCGACTTGTAGTCGCCTTGCGGGGCCCGCGGTACCTGTCCGACGATCGCACGATCGGACTCACCGGGGGTCGGAGCGGACCCACCTCACCCCGACAACGTCCGCCGGAAGAGAGCCTTGAGCTCATCGAAGTGATGTTCGCAGGCCTCGTGGTGATACGCCGCCAGATCGGACATCGTATACCCGTGCGGCGCACCGGGATAGACGGTCGCCGAGTGCGCCACGCCCCCACCGGTCAGGGCGTGCTCGAACTGCGCGACCGCCATCGCGGGCAGTGATGAGTCCTTGTCGGCGTGGATGGCGAGGACGAACGCGTCGATGCCGACGAGATGCAGGTGCGGACTGTCGTGGTCGTCGGTGACGAGGCCGCCGGTGTGGAACATGCCGACCGCGGCGACGTCGTCGGGCCGGGCGGCGGCGATGTTCAGCGCAAGCCGGCCACCCATGCAGTAGCCCGTGACACCGACACGTCCGGGTGCGACGCCCGGCAGCGACTGCAGCGCATCCAGGTAGGCGACGAGGTCGGGCCGTACCGCGTCGGGCGTGAGGGTCCGTGCCCGCGGCATCGCGGATCGGAAGAATGCGGTCCGCGCCTCGGGCAACAGCAGATCCTCGGTGGGCGCCCACTCGGCCGCGGACCCGTACCGGTGGAACAGGTGCGGCACCAGCACGACGTAACCCCAGGACGCGATGCGGTCGGCCATGGCCTCGATGCGAGGTCGTAGGCCGATCACATCGGTGAGGAACAGGACTCCCGAAGACGTCCCGGATGAATCGGGCCGTGCCACATAGGCTTCGGTCTCTCCGTCGGCCGCCGAGATGGTGATCGTCTCACCCGTCATGTCCACGCTCCTCTGCTCGGTTCACGCCCCGGGTCACAGATCACCGGGCAGTTTGTCCCTCCGGATCCCCCGCCAGCTGGGATGCCGCAGATGCCCGGCCGTCGTCCAGTCCATGAACCGGACCTCGCCGACGATCTTCGGCAGGACCCACACCGCGCTGGACTCGACGGGCCGGTCGAGTTTGTCCAGGAAGGGCGACCGCGAGATCTCCAACGGTCCGAGTTCCTCTGCAAGCGAACGCAACTGTGCGTCGGTGAAGCCGGTTCCCACGCGACCGACGTAGCGGAGTCCGGTCTCCTCGGGCAAACCGATGAGCAGGGAACCGATGGTGTGCGCGCGGTTGCCGCGGCCCGGCCGATATCCGCCGACCACGACCTCGATGTCGCTCCAGTTCTTGTGTTTCAGCCAGGTGGTCGACCGACGTCCCTGCTGATACACCGAGTTGCGGCGTTTGGCGACAACACCTTCCAGGTTGTGGTCACGGCTGTATTCGACGGCGGCCGATCCCGGTCCGGGGAGCAGCGGAGGCACTTCGACGAAGGCGGAGTTGCGGAACGCGGGCGCCAGCTCCTCGAGGAGTTCGCGTCGAACCGACCACGGCTTGCGCAGTAACGACGAGCCGTTCAGGAACAGGATGTCGAACAGGTGTAACCGCAACGAATACGGCTCGTCGGTGTGCCGACGCGAGGTCAGCAGCGTGAAATTGGTGCGGCCCGACGAGTCGATCGCGACGACCTCACCGTCGAGCACCACATCCATCAGACCGAGATCATCTGCGAGGCCGGCGAGTTCGGGGAAGTCGGCGGTCATGTCGATACCCGATCGGGAGGTGAGCCGGAACTCGCCGCCGACCGAACGGATGAGGAGCCGATATCCGTCCCATTTGCCCTCGAATGCCCAGTCTCGACCGTTGAGTCCGTCGATCGACTCGTCGGTCGCGAGCATCGGGCGCGGGTCGGTGAGGCTGTCGGGGACGATCGGACGCGGTTCGTCGCTCATCAGGTGGGCGAGCCAGTTCTTCTCGCCGGTCCGGATCAAGGCGTACCGTCCCTGCACGCGCTCGCCATGGAGGCGGACGATGACCTCTTTGTCCCGCCACTTCTCGAGCTCGAATGTGCCCCTGTCCCAGATGGACACGTGACCGCCGCCGTATTCGCCCGCCGGGATGTCGCCCTCGAACTCGGCGTAGTCCATCGGGTGGTCCTCGGTCTGCACTGCGAGCCGGTTCTGGTCGGGGTCGGTGGGCAGGTTCTTCGGTACGGCCCACGACACCAGGACCCCGTCGTGTTCCAGTCGGAAGTCGTAGTGCAACCGACGGGCGTGGTGCTCCTGGATCACGAAGATCGGTGCCCTCTCGGTCTGCGTATCCGAGGAATCAGGTTCTGCAGCAGAGCTCTCGGCTTCGATGCGATGTCGATGCGCTTCGTCGCCGAAGGGTTCGGGTGTCTTCGACTGGTCGCGCTTGCGCCGGTACTCCTTCAGGTTGATGACCTGTCCCGCCGCGGGCTCGACGACGACCTCCGGCTCGTCGTCGTAGGGATCGTCCAGGCCGTCGAGGAGATCGCCGAATTCCTCGACGCGTTCCAGCACCTCGGTGTAGAGCAGTTGGGAGAGTCCGGGGTCCTCCATCTCCTCCCAGGTGCGCGGCGCGGCCACCCACGGCTGCTCGCGTCCGCGCATCGAGTACGGCGCGAGAGTGGTCTTGGCGGCGGTGTTCTGGCTCCAGTCGATGAAGACCTTGTCGTCGCGCAGCGATTTGGACATCTTGGCGGTGATGAAATCACTGTGCTGACGGGCGAACTCGTTGGCGACCTCCTGCGCCACCTTGCGCGCCGCATCCGACGTCACGGGCTTCGGGAGCCGCGCGTAGAGGTGGATGCCCTTGCCGCCGCTGGTCACCGGGTACGTCGTCGCACCGCCGAGCCAGTTGCGGATCTCGCACGCCACCTCCGCGGTCCGGTGCAGCGGCACCCGCGGACCGGGATCGAGGTCGAACACGATGCGGTTGGCCATCGGCGCGCCGTCGGGCCCCATGGGAAGCCGCCACTGCGGCGTGTGGATCTCGAGCACGGCCATCTGCGCGAGCCAGACCAGCGTGGCGCGGTCGTCGGCCATCGCATAGTTGATGACCCGCTCGCTGTGCTGGATGCCGTGGCGTCGGATCCAGTCAGGTGCGCTCTCGGGAACGTTCTTCTCGAAGAACGGGGTCGACTCGACGCCGTGGGGCCACCGCTTACGGGTGATGAGGCGGTTGCGTACATGGGGAAGGAGGACGTCGGCGATCCGCGAGTAGTAGTCGATGACCTCGAACTTCCGCGTCCCCGTCGCCGGATAGAGCACCTTCGAGAGATTGGTGATCGAGATCCGCCGACCGTCGACCTCCAGTGTCTCGCCGCCTGCCATGCGTCCCATTGTCCACAAGGTTCCCGGCGGCCGTGCGGAGAAGACCCTTCGTGACGCATCCTCCGCAGGCTCCGGATGCTCCTCAGGGAGCGGGGGAGGGACGCGCATCCCTCCGGTCCCTGAGGAGTCCCGGAGCTTGCGGAGGGACGTCACGAAGGGTCTCGTTACTCCCGGTTCACGCCATCGCGGCCGATCTACTGGCAGAATGGCTCTCATGCGCTCGATCTGGAAGGGCGACCTCAGCTTTGGCCTGGTCAACGTGCCGGTCAAGGTCTATTCCGCGACCGAGAGTCACGACCGGAAGTCGTATCAGGTCGACTCGTCGGACGGCACCCGCATCCGCTATCGCCGCGTGCGCGAGGGCACCGACACCGAAGTCGACTACGGCGACATCGCCAACGCCTACGAATCCGAGTCCGGCGAGACCGTGATCCTCACCAAAGAAGACCTCGCCTCGTTGCCGGTGCAGAAGAGTCCCGAGATCTCGATCCTGGAGTTCGTACCCGCCGAGCAGGTCGATCCGATCTACTTCGACAAGCCCTACTACCTCGAACCGTCGTCGAAGTCGCCGAAGGCCTACGTCCTGCTGGCCAAGGCGCTGGAGGAGACGGACCGGCTCGCGATCGCCTCCTTCACCCTGCGCAACCGGACACGCGTGGCCGCGCTGCGCGTCGTCGACGGGGTGATGACGTTGCAGACGCTGCTGTGGCCCGACGAGGTCCGCAAACCCGACTTCGGCTTCCTCGACGACGACACCGAGATCCGCGATCAGGAACTGCAGATGGCGGCCTCGCTGATCGAGTCGATGGCATCGGACTACGACCCCTCCGAGTTCGAGGACACCTATCAGAACGAGCTGACGAAGCTCATCGAGGCGAAGTCCGAGGGTGGCGAGGCGTTCCCCGAATCCGACGACGAAGACAAGGACACCGAGGACTCCGACGTCGCCGATCTCCTCGCCGCGCTGCGCGCATCGGTGAAGGACCGCGGGGGATCGGATTCGAAGGATTCGGACTCGAAGGACACCGCGGCCGAGAAGGCACCGGCCAAGAAGGCTGCGGCGAAGACGGCCGCGAAGAAGGCGCCGGCCAAGAAGACCGCTTCCAGGTCGACGGCGAAGAAGACCTCCTCGGGCAGCTCGGGGTCCGGCGCGTCCGGGAGCAAGTCCACGGCCAAGAAGGCGCCCGCCAAGAAGTCCTCGCGCAAGGCGAGCTGACCCGCACCGCCGGACAGCGGCGGTCCGAAAAGGGTTGGCACCACGCCCGCGGGTTCGGGCAAGCTCGAAGGGTGACCTCCGCCGCCGACTCCCGTCTGCCCCGCGCGCTGCTGCCGTTCGCGCGTCGGCAGTACCGGCTGCTCGCGTCCGGACTGATCCTCGCCATGTTCGCCGACGGCGTGTGGACGATCGCGGTGATATGGCAGATCATCGCGCTCGGCGGCGGGCCGGGTCAGGTGTCGCTGGCAACTGGCGTGGCCGCGGTGGGAATGCTCGTCTCCACGCTGGCCGGTGGTGTGCTCGCCGACCGTATTTCGCAGCGCCACATCATGATCGGCCTCGAGGTCGCGAAGATGATCGCGTTCGGTGCGATCGGTCTGGCGTCGATCGCGGGCGTACTGCAGCTCTGGCACGTGGTGGTGGCGTCCCTTCTGGGCGGCATCACCACCGGGATGTACTACCCCGCCTACTCGGCTTTGCTGCCCGGTGTCGTCGCGCCGTCGGAGCTGCAGGCGGCCAACGGGATCGAGGGCTTCTTCCGCCCGGTCGTCTTCCAGGCGGTCGGCCCGATGGTCGCCGGCGCCGTCATCGGTGCCTGGGCCCCGGGATCCGCGGTGTTGATGGCGGCGGTCGCCGCGATCCTGTCGAGTGTCTGCTATCTCGGGATGGCCCCGGTCACCGCGCGCCGGTTCGGCGAGACGGGCGAGGACGCGCCGGAGGTCGTCGAGGGTGCGGGTGCCCGCCGGATCGTCGGCGACCTGGCCGAGGGGTTCGCCTACATGGCCCGGACCCCGTGGCTGTGGGGCACGCTGCTCTTCGCCTGCGTTTTGGTATTGGCGACGCTCGGCCCCATCGAGGTGCTCGTCCCGTTCGCATTACGTGAGCGCGTCGACGGCGGCGCGACCCAGCACGCCTGGGTGCTTGCCGGATTCGGACTCGGTGCGGCTGCGGCGTCACTGGTATTCGCCTCGATCCCGATGCCGCGCCGGTACCTCACCGTCATGTTCTCGCTGTGGGCGTTCTCCAGCCTGCCGCTGGTACTGATGGGTCTCGCCGATTCCACGTGGATGTTCGTCGCCGCCGGTGTGACCATGGGCATCCTCTTCGACGGCCCGATGGTGCTGTGGGGAACGCTCTTACAGCGTCGGGTGCCGCCGGCACTGTTGGGTCGCATCGCCAGTCTCGACTTCTTCGTATCGGTTGCGCTGATGCCGGTGTCGATGGCGATCGCCGCCCCGGTCTCGTCGGCGATCGGCCTGACCGCCACGTTCGTGCTGGCCGGGTTGCTCCCGGTGCCGATCGCGTGGGCGTTCTACTTCGCGGCCGGCATGTGGCGCGACGAGATCGAGAACCCCCTTGTCGACGAGTCGAATCCGAAGTTGGTCGACTCCGCTGCGGTCCGTTGACGTGACCTGGAGCACATACTACGGTGACACATCATTCACAGGGCATGACGTGACGTAGCGGAGTGGGCTCGGCGGCTCGGCGCAGCCATTGCAGGAGGCGAAGACGATGGCGGTCTGCACGCCGGGTGACGTCCCGTCGATCATCACCGGCTACCTGGGGTTCGAGTGCGAGGGCGCGAATCCGATTGTCACGATCCGGAATCCGGCCGACCTCGAGCACTGGACGCAACCGGTCCTCGAGGTCACGATCATCCTCGGTGCCGTCCTCGCGCTGATCCACGCGATCCGCCGACTGCGTCGCGACGGCGACCCCACCAACCTGACGGTGTGGATCGGATCGTTGGTCTACCTGTTCGTGATCGAGCCGCCGCTGTACTTCCCGAACTGGTTCCACGCCGAAGAGGCGATGGGATTCATGTTCTCCCACAACGTGTTCACGGTCATGTTCATGTACGACCGGCTGCCGTTGTACATTGTCGCGTTCTATCCGGCCGTGAGCCAGGTCGCCTACGAGATCGTGCGGGCGTGGGGCTTCTTCGACGGGTCGAAGCGCTCCGCGCTGCGCGGCTCGCTCGTTCTGGCCCTGGTGTTCCAGACCTTCTACGAGATCTTCGACCAGCTCGGCCCGCAGCTCAAGTGGTGGGCGTGGAACGTCGACGCGCCGTATTATCGCGACACCCTCGCCCAGCTCCGAGCCCAGGGCATCGCCCCCGACGAGCTCGGCAATCCCGCCGCGGAGCCCACACTGGCCGCGGTGCCGTGGGGGAGCGTCTGGCTGTTCGCGACCGTCTCGTTCGCGGTTCTCGTCTACGTCGCGGTGCGCTTGGTGCAGATCCCGACCTCCCACGGACGCGCCCCGCGTGGATGGTCGTTGACCTGGCGCGTCGTAGTGTCCGGTGTTGTGGCCGTCGTCAGCATGCCACTGCTGTCCATTCCGACGGCGCTGTTCGGCCGCGACGAGAACGCGAATCACGACGCGCAGACCGTCGTCTACTGGGGAGAGATGGCCCTGGTGTGGGGCATCGGACTGACCCTTCTGTACGTGCAATGGCGACGCATGCGCAGCGACCCGACGCTGGGCGTCGACGACGCCCGCAGCGCTCGGCCCTTCCTCGTCGTGTTCCCGGTCCTGTTCCTCGGGGTGCACCTCGTACTGTGGTGCACCGCGCTGCCCGCCTACCTCGACGCCGAGGACGGAATCACCGCCGACAACACACCGATCGGGAGTCTCCCCTACGTGATCGCCTGCCTCGTGGTCGCTGTGGGCGTTCTCGGCGTCGCTGTCGTTCGGGGCCGGCGCACGGTCGACGACAGCCCGGCGGTCGCGGGAACACCGTCGACCGCAGGCGTGTGACAACGTCCGATTCGTCCACAGCTGGGTCTGCCCGTCGTGGACGGCGACGAGTCGAGCGCGATCAGTGCTGGAGAACCCGCGCGGCGCCGTCGACGACGCTCGTCGTGAGTGTTTGCAGCAGAGGCGAACTCAGCTTCCAGTGCTGCCAGTACAGCGGGACGTCGATGTGGTGGTCGGCGATGAGGCGGACGCGACCGGTGTCGAGGGCGTCCGCGATCTGGACGACCGGGACGGCGCCCCAGCCGATGCCGAGCGTGACGGCGCGGTGGTATTCGGTCGACGCCGGGATGTAGACCGCGGGCGGGTCGACGGGCCGGCCGGCGAGGGCGGCCGAGATGTTCCGCTGGATGTGATCGTTGCGGTCGAACTGCACCATCGGGGCCCGGGCCAGTGCATCGGCATCGGGCCCGTCGGGTAGCCATGTGTCGATGAATTCCGGTGTGGCGACCGGCAGATAGCGCATCGTGCCGAGCGACTGCAGTGCGCACCCGCGGATCGCGAGTGGTTCCGAGGTCACCGCGGCGAGCACGTCGCCGGTGCGGAGCAGGGTGCTGCTGCGGGTTTCGTCGTCTCGGAAGACCTCGACCGCCACCGCGTGCTCCCGGTGGAATCGCGCGAGCACGGGCAGTAACCAGGTCGCGAGCGAGTCGGCATTCGTCGCGACCGGGAGATGGACACGGGGACGTTCGACCAGCGGCAGATCGTCGTCGTCGGGCGCGCCCACGAACTCGGCGCGGGTCTCGGCGAGCAGTAGTTCCCACTGCTTGGCCAACCGCACCAGCACCTCGCCATCGGGTGTGGCCGTCGCCGGCTTGGTCCGCCGGAGGAGTACCCGCCCGGCAGCGGACTCCAGCGCCTTGATCCGCTGGCTCACCGCCGACGGGGTGATGTGCAGGGCGGTGGCCGCGGCGTCGAAGGTGCCCTCGCGCAGGACCGCGGCCAGCGTGCGCAGGCCTTCCTGACTGATGTCCACGAGCCGAGGTTAGTGGTGTGTCCCGCCGGACAGGCGAGACACACCACCGCCGGCCGGATCAGGCGGGGACGGTGTCGCCCGCGGAGTCGGCCCGCCGTCCGCGCACCACGCCGAGTGCGAGGAGCGCGGCGCCGACGGCAATCCACCCGAGGAGAACGGCGACCTGTCCGGTGATGCTCGCCGCCGGGAAATACGCGACCGAACGGAGCAGCGTGCCGCCGGCGCCGGGCGGCAACCACTGGCCGATCGTTCCCCACGGCGCGGGCAACAGGTACGGCGACGATGCCAGCCCCGACAGCGGGTTGGAGATCAGCACCATCACCAGCGCGGACACCCCGACCCCGGCGGGGCCGAGCAGGCTGCCCGCACCAACCGTGAACCAGGTGATCGCTCCGATCATCAGGGCTGCGGCGAGTCCGACGGGGCCGATACCACCGTCGATGACGCCCAGCCATGACCACGTCGCCGCGAAACCGAACCCGGCCACGAGCGGCCCCAGGACCGCCAGCGTCGCCTGCATGGCGGCTCGGCCGCGCAACCCGATCGCGGCCGCCCCGCCGAGCGCCATGCCGGCGATCAGCAACGGCAACAGTCCGGCGGCGAAACCCGTTCCGCGGGCATCTGTCTCGGGAGTGGGGACCACGGATTCGACGGCGACCGGTACACGCTGGGCGGTGGCGATGCCGTTCCCGACCCCGGCGACGACCTGCGCCAGCACCGGCGAACCCGCCTCCGCGGTCAGCACCGTGACCCCGCCGGGCCCGACCGCGATCGCGCCGACCAGGTCGCGCCGTTCGATGGCGGCACGCGCGTCCTCGGTGTCGGCGAATCGTTCGACGGCGAAGGCGTCTTCACCGGCCCGGTCGGCGAGCGCCGTCTCGATCGCCTGTGCCGCGGGCGGCGGTGCGACGAGACCCAGTGGGGCTTGATGCGGCTCGGGATCGACGGCCAGTGACACGAACATCGCGGCGATCGCGATCACGAACGTCGGGATCAGCAGCGCCATCACCGCCACGAGGCGCCAACTGGGTGCCCGCCCGGTCGGGGGCGCACCGTCGGCCTCCGCGGTCGCAATGGGCGCCCGATCGCGCGAATCTGTCGAGTGCAGTTCAGTGCTCATGACCACTCCTAAAAAGAACGAATCTTCGTTTTTCTGAGTATGCGCGGAGAGCCGCGAGGAATCAAGAACGAATATTCGTTTTAGACTGTCGGCATGCCCAAGATCAGCGACGAACGCAAGCTCGAAAGAAGCCGGCAGATCCTCGCCGCCGCTCGCCGATGCTTCGTCGACAAGGGGTTCCACCGTGCGTCGATGTCTGACGTGATCCGGGAATCCGGGCTCAGTGCGGGTGCCGTCTACTCGTACTACTCGTCGAAAGAAGAACTGATCGCCGCCGTTGCGCGGTCGATCTTCGCCGCCTACGAGTCGGGGATCAGCAGCTTCGACGACCCGGTAGAGCAACCCCCGTCGCCTGAGGCGGTTGTACGCGCACTGGCCGAACGGGTCCTGCTGGAGATCGCGCCGATGACCGACGGCTTCCGGATGGTCCTGACGGTATGGGGTGAGGCCGCCAACAACCCGGAGCTGCGCGAGACCGTGCGCGACATCATCCGTGGACTGCGGGGCGTCTTCGAACGCGTGCTGACGGCCTGGCGGGCCGCGGGCCACGAATTGCCCGCGGAGCCTGCGGTGCTCGCGCAGGTGATGGTCTCGGCGATGCAGGGGGTGGTCGTTCAGCAGGGCCTGGTCGGTGACCTTGATGTCACCGACTACATCGAGGCCTTGTGCGCAGTTCTACGTGGCATCGGACTGGGCGACGAAATGTCCACAATCTGAAGTTCAACTGTTCATTCGTGAAAAAGTTTCGCTGTACTGACCGGGACGTGTCGCCCTAGCGTCGTCCCGGTGACCGCCTACCTCGTACCGACACTTGCCGGGCTCCTCACCGGCGCCGGTCTGATCATCGCCATCGGACCCCAGAACGTCTTCGTGCTGCGTCAGGGCGTCGCCCGCAGGCACACCGGTCAGATCGTGGCGGTCTGCGCCCTCTCCGACGTCGTACTCATCGTGGCAGGGGTGGCCGGCCTCGGCGCGCTCGTCGCCGCGCACCCGGAGGTGGTGACGTTCGCGAAAGCGGCCGGCGGACTGTATGTCGGGGCGTTGGGCGTCATGGCCGCCAGACGCTGTGTGCGCAGTGACGAGGCCATCGCAGCCGCCACCGACGAGATCGGGGCCGAGTCCACCGGCCGCTGGGTGGCGGTGGGTACGGCCCTGGCTCTGACCTGGCTCAACCCGCACGTCTACCTCGACACGGTCATCACCATGGGTGCCATCGCCAACGGCCACGGAAACGGCAAGTGGGCGTTCGCCTTCGGTGCCTGCATCGCGAGTGTCCTGTGGTTCACCGCGCTCGGCGGCGGAGCTCGGAGACTGTCCGGATTCTTCGCGAGTCCGCGGGCGTGGAAGATGCTCGACGCGGTGGTCGCGGTCATCATGCTGGGGATGGCGATCGCGCTGTTCGCGTCGATCTGACACGCATTCCGAGCATGTGCGGGGCGCTCGTCGGTGACCGGTGTCGTCACCCGGGATCCCCCGGCAGCCGGACAGGTGCAGGACCGCGGTGGATGCGACAAGGTGATCACGGTGGAGTCACCGAGGACTCAGATCGGACACTGCTGCGGCGCGAGTGGGGTGTTTCGGGTATCCCGGAGGGGTGACACCGCGCCGATCGGCCCCGACGGTGACTCGCGACACCACGATCCGCGAGCAGACGACGACGTTCGACGTGCGTGCGTTGGTGACCGATGTGCGCCATGTACTGGGCCGCGGCGACCTCGCCGCGGCTGCTGCCACCCTCACCTACTTCGCGGCGATCGCCGTCGTGCCGTGGGCGCTGCTGGGGATCTGGTCGACGACCTGGCTCCGCGGCCCGTCCGCCGAGGAGTCCCTGGCGGAGCTGCGCGTCCTCATCCCACCGGCCATGGGCGGCCGTGGCGTGTTCGACGAGGCCGTCGCGGTCGGTACCGGACTGACGCTGATGGGCGCACTGGTGTTGCTGTTCCCGGCGTCGTTCTACGGCGAGGGTCTTCGCCGCGCGTGTATGACGTTGTATCCGCGCGAGGACCGGTTCACGGGATGGCGGTCTCGGATCTGGGTGCTGGGATTGGTGGTCGTCGTGCCGCCACTGGCGTATGTGGTCGTCGGCGTCGCGGGCACACTCACGACGTTTGCGCCCGAGGGAGGCGGAACGGGTGGTTTCGGCGACCTCGTGGTCCGGATCGTGGTCGAGTTCATCGTCGTGTGGATGCTGGTCACGGTGGCCCTGACCTGGGTGTACTGGAAGGTGACGCCCGGTGAGCCATCACTCGGGGTGGCGGCGGCCAGCGCTCTCGGCACCGCGTCGTTCATCGCCGGATTCACCCAGGGCTTCCTGCTGTTCCTGTCCCTTCCGATCGATGTCGGGATCCCGTACGGCGGTCTCCGGGTGATCGGCGGGGTGGTGGCGGTCGGTTTGTGGCTGTACGTCGCGCACGTCATCGTCATCATCGGATGGGCGTTCGGGCAGGCGATCGAGAAGCAGAGGAGGGGACGTGTCCGCGGAGCCTGAGCGAGCGGGCCGGAGCCTCACGGCGGCGTCGGGTGCGGAGCGGACGGCGAGCGCCAGGGACGAGGCACTCGACTCGTGGTCGAGGCTCCACGGAGGGCTCGATCCGCGCGCGAGTTTCTGGGTCCGGAACTGGGTGCTCGTCAGCCACGCCTGTGCGCGACCGTTGGCCCGACTGGGCCTCACGCCGAACACCGTGACTGCTCTCGGAGTCATCGCCACCGCGATCGCGTTGTGTCTGACCATTCTCGGCGACTGGTGGCCGCTGCTCGCCGCACTCGTCATCGTCCTGGCCGCGCTCCTCGACGGGATCGATGGTGCCATCGCGGCCCAGACCGGAACGGCCTCGCGGTGGGGACGTATCAACGACTCGGTGGCGGACCGGTTCTCGGACGTGATGCTCGTCGGCATCGTGGTGGTCGTGGGTGCACCGCCATGGCTCGGCGCGACGATCGCGGTGCTCACCCTCATCCTCGAGATCACCCGCGCCACGGCGCAGGCGGTGGGCATGAAGGGGCCAGGCACAGTCACCGTGTGGGAGCGGCCGTCGCGGGTGATACTGGCGGTCGTCGCAACGGTGAGTGCGGGTTCGTGGTGGTGCGCGGGACTGAGTTCAGCCGTCGCGTCCGGCCTGGCCCTGTTCATCGCGGCGATCGGCGCGGCACTGGCGTTGATCGGGACGGTCCAGTTGGGGATCGCGGTGCGGAGGCAGACCCGACGGCTCGGATGAGTTCTCGTCGCGGGCGGCTCCCATCCGGACCGCGCACCGGTGACGAACAATGGTGCGAAGCGCAGCTCGCCCGATCCTGATGCGATGAGGAAATCTCGATGACGAACGACTCGGTGGTTCTCGCCGACGCCGACGGCCGCCCGTGCGGCACCGCCGACCGCGAGGGGGTGCACGGACCGGACACCCCGCTGCACTTCGCCTTTTCGTGCCATCTCGTCGTCGACGGCCGCATCCTCATGACACGCCGGGCGTTGTCCAAGCGCAGCTGGCCCGGGGTGTGGACCAACTCGTTCTGCGGTCATCCGCGCCCCGGCGAGGACGTCGTCGACGCCGTGCACCGGTATGCCCGGCGCGAGCTCGGTATCGAGGTGGCCGATGTCCGCTGCATCCTGCCGGACTTCCGGTACCGGGCGGTCGACGCGAGCGGCATCGTGGAGAACGAGATCTGCCCGGTGTTCGTCGCACGTCCGCTGGGAACACTTCGACCGGATCCCGATGAGGTCGCCGAGCACGCCTGGGCCGACGTCGCCGACGTGTGGTCGCTCGTCGCGAACACCCCGTGGGCGGTCAGTCCGTGGTTCGTCGAGCAGGTGCAGCAGCTGCCGTCCGACGACCCGGGTTCTGTGTACGACACCCATCCGGTGATGTCTCGGGTGTCGAATTCATGACGTCAGGCAATTGGCGTTCAGTCACCAGGTCGAGGAGCGGTCGGATGATGCACATTCCCGGTCATACTCAAGTGATCCCACCTCACCGGCGATACGACGAGGTCGCGGAAGCCTGCGCGGCGATGGTGATCAGGTCCTACTCGAGTTCGTTCGGACTCGCTTCGCGTCTGCTCACGCCGCGGATTCGGCGCGACGTCCAGAACATCTACGCGCTCGTGCGGGTGGCCGACGAGATCGTCGACGCCCCGCGCCCGGAGCAGGGGCTCGTCGACCGCAGCAATGAACTCGACCAGCTCGAGGAGCAGACCAGCGTCGCGCTCGTCACCGGGTCGAGCAGCAACCTCGTCGTCCACGCCTTCGCGCAGACCGCCCGCCGGGTCGGCATCGATCTTGATCTGGTCGGCCCGTTCTTCGACTCGATGCGCAGCGATCTGACTCAGGTCCAGCACGACTTCGAGTCGCTGGCCACCTACATCTACGGCTCGGCCGAGGTGGTCGGTCTGATGTGCCTGCGGGCGTTCCTCGCCGACGAGCCGAAATCCGCCGCCCGGTACGACCAGCTCGCACCCGGCGCCCAACGGCTGGGCGCGGCCTTCCAGAAGATCAACTTCCTCCGCGACTTCGGCGAGGACAGCGACGGGTTGGGGCGGCGCTACCTGGTCGGCCTCGATCCCGACGATCCGGCGGACTCCGCCTGGTCGCTCTGGCTGGACGACATCGACCTCGACCTGACCGCCGCTGCGGCCGCCATCCCGCACCTGCCGGCGAGCAGCCGCGTCGCGGTGTGCACCGCGCACGACCTGTTCGCCGAGCTGACCGCCCGCCTTCGCGAGTCGTCGGCCACCGAGGCCCGCCGTACCCGCGTCCGCGTCCCGAACGCCGGCAAGGCGAAGATCGCGGCGGCCGCCGTCGCCCGCCGCGGCATGCCGCGACCCGCATGTGCCGACGCCGCCGGTCTGAACAGAAGGAAGAGCAACGTATGAGCGAGTCCCGACGCGTCGTCGTCATCGGTGGCGGAGTCGCCGGCCTGGCCACCGCCGCCCTCCTCGCCCACGACGGGCACGACGTCGAACTCGTGGAGAAGAACGACGACCTCGGTGGTCGGGCCGGTACCTGGGATCGCGACGGGTTCCGCTTCGACACCGGTCCGTCGTGGTGGTTGATGCCGGAGGTGTTCGACCATTTCTTCGAGATGCTCGGGACGTCGACCGCCGAGCAGCTCGATCTCGTCCGCCTCGACCCCGGTTACCGAGTGTTCTTCGACGACAACGGGTCCGACGAGAAGCCGATCGACGTGTTCGGTGACCAGGACCGGAACCGTGCGCTCTTCGACGAGATCGAGCCCGGCGCGGGAGCCGCACTCGACGACTATCTGCGCACCGGCAGGCAGGCGTATGACCTTGCCGTGGAACGGTTCCTGTACACCAGCTTCGACTCGCCACGTGCCTTCCTCGGCCTGCCGGTGTTGCGGCACGCGAAAACGCTTGTCACGCTGCTGACGACCTCGCTGCAGTCCTACATCGCGGCCCGCTTCACCGACCGCCGGCTCCGCCAGGTCCTCGGGTATCCGGCGGTGTTCCTCGGTTCCTCGCCCGAGCGCACCCCTGCGATGTATCACCTGATGAGCTGGCTCGACCTCGCCGACGGTGTGCGGTACCCCAACGGCGGCTTCACCACCCTGGTCGACGCGCTGGAGCGGGTTGCGCGGGAACGGGGCGTACGCATCTCCACCGGCACGGCCGCGACCGCCATCCTCACGCGGGAACGCGCGGGGAAACGGTCCACGCCGTCGCGTCGTCGCGCCGAGGTGGCCGGCGTCCGCGTCGAAGGAGCCGACGGTATACCGCGAGAACTGGTCGCGGACATCGTGATCGGTGCCACCGATCTGCACCATCTCGAGACTCGGTTGCTGCCCCGGGAACTCCAGACCTTCCCCGAACGGTACTGGGACCGCGCCACCTCCGGCCCGGGGGCGGTGCTCGCACTCCTCGGCGTACGCGGTGAGATTCCCGAGTTGGCGCATCACTCCCTGTTCTTCACCGAGGACTGGAAGACCAACTTCGACGCCATCTTCGAGAGTCCCACGCGCGTACCGGACCCGGCGTCGCTCTATGTGTGCAAGCCGTCGGCCACCGACCCGTCGGTCGCGCCGTCCGGCTCGGAGAACCTCTTCATCCTGGTGCCCGTCCCGCCCGACCCGGGTCTCGGCCACGGCGGCGTGGACGGCGGCGGCGACCCCGACATCGAGAAGGTGACCGACCGGGCCATCGCGATGATCGGACAGTGGGCAGGTGTTCCCGATCTCGCCGATCGTGTCGTCGTCCGCCGCACCATCGGCCCCGCGGACTTCGTCGACTCGGTCAACTCGTGGTGTGGCGGAGCCCTCGGCCCGGCGCACACGCTGCGGCAGAGCGCGTTCCTGCGCTCGACGAACCGGTCACGCAAGGTCGACGGGCTCTACTACGCCGGGTCGAGCACCCGTCCCGGCATCGGCCTGCCGATGTGCCTCATCAGCGCCGAACTCATCCGGAAGAAGCTCCGCGGCGACCGGTCGGTGGGGCCGATGCCGGTCGCGACACGCTGACCTGCGCCGGAAGGTTTGGAACGCAGATCATCCGGGTATGGTCGCGTGACAGGGCTCACAGCGAGCGGCGCGAAAGGTACCGGTGAAATGGAGAACTCACGGACGAATGCATGGTGGCGCGGCCCGCGATGGACGTGGTCTCGTCAGCACCTGACCCCCGAAGAGCGCCGGAACCTCCAGGCCTCCCGTGTTCCGGTGGCGGTCGTGACGGCGTCGCTGGGTGGACATGCGTACAGCTATCGCGACCGGGTCTGATCTGACGCTTCCAGGTCCCACGACTCGCTGATCGCATCGTGGCGATGGTGATTGAAGCAGGTGCTCGATCACCGTACGGTGTACGGGAAAACCGCAGTGCACGAAGTGACGCTCAGAAGCGAGCCGACGATGCCGAAAACCCAGCACACCGCGCCACGCTGGCTCAAGCCGATGAACAAGCTGTTCCTGCTGCTGCAGCGGCTCGGCGGGATGAAGCAGCTACCAGTTCTCGTCGTCGCCGGACGGCGCACCGGCAAGCCGCGACGGACGCCGCTCACCGTGATCGACCTGAGCGGCGAGCGCTACCTTCTCGAGGGCTTTCCCGGGGCGGACTGGGCACGCAACGTCCGAGCGGCCGAGGGACGTGCCCAGCTGTCGGTTGGAGGCACGATGAGCGACGTCCGCCTCGTCGAACTCTCGGCCGATCAGGCCGTTCCGGTGCTACGCGCCTGGCCGGAGCTGGCGGGCACCGACGGCCCGAAGATGATGAAGGACGCGGGAGTCGTCGACGACGTGACCCCGGAAGCCTTCGCTGCCGCGGCGGGCCGATGCGCCGTGTTTCGGATCGATCCGCGCTGACGGCTCCGATGAGCAAGGCCTATCGGTCAGTGACTCACGGCCGGACCGATCAGCTCCGCCACGATCTTCGCCGACATGACGACAAGCGGCAGACCGCCGCCGGGATGCGACGACCCGCCGACGAGGTAGAGGCCCGGTACCGGTGAGGTGTTCGACGGCCGGAGGAACGCCGAGCGGGGTCCGTTCGACGACGATCCGTAGATCGAGCCACCTGGCGTCCTGGTCCGGCGTTCGAGGTCGGCGGGCGAGACGATGAGACGGTGACGGACCCGTCCGGTCACATCGAGCCCACGGTCGGCCATCACGTCGAGGATCCGGTCGGCGTAGGAGTTCGCCAGCCCGTTGGCGTCCCAGTCGACGCCGTGCTCGGGGTCGTGGCGGGGTGCGTTCACCAGCACGAACCACGCCCCGGTTCCCGGGGCGGGCACGATCTCGGGATCGGCGGGAGCCGAGATGTACACGGTCGGTCGCGCGACCGGACGCGGTGAGCCGCGGAATCCGAAGACCGCGTCGAACTCCTCGTCGTAGTCCTCGGCGAACAGCACCTGGTGGTGCGGCGCAGCGGGCGGATGGTCGAGGGCGAGGAGGAGGACGAACCCGGACAGCGACGGCGTCGTCCGTCGCAGCAGCGCCGCGGGCCGACGCGCGGCGCGACGCGGTACGAGACGGTCGTAGACCTGCTGGGCGTCGGCGTTCGCGACGACCAGATCGGCTGGGCGCCGGCTTCCGTCGGACAGCACCACGCCATCGGCCCGGCCGGTGTGGTCCACGGAGATCCGGTCGACCTCGACACCGAGCTCGACTCGCCCGCCGAGTTCGATGAGACGGTCGTGCATCGCGGTGGCGATGCGGCCCAATCCGCCTCGTACATACCATGATCCGAACGCCTGCTCGGACCACGGCACGGACGCGAGCGCCGCCGGCGCGCGGCGCGGGTCGGAACCGGTGTAGGTCGCGTAGCGGTCCAGCAGCATCCGCAGGCGCGGGTCGTCGAGGTAATCCTCGCCGAGTCCGCGCAGCGTTCTCCATGGCGCGACGGTCCGCACATCCGACGGCGTGGCGATTCCGCCGATCATCGTGCGGATGCTCATCGGCGATTCCAGGAAGGGTTCGTGTGTGACGTCCCAGACACGTTGTGCGCGTTCCAGAAACGATGACCACTGGGCGCCTCGCCCATGCCCCAGTGCGGCGTCGAGGGCGGCGGGGATGTCGTCGAGCCTTCCCGGCATGTCCAGTTCGGTGCCGTCCGGGAAGCGGTAGTGCGCGGCGACGGGGAGTCGTTCGAGGGTCAGATGGTCGTGGATCGACGATCCGGTGGTGTCGAAGAGTTCTTCGAAGACGTGCGGCATCGTGACGAGCGACGGCCCGGTGTCGAACACGAACCCGTCGTGCTCGATGACACCGAGTTTGCCGCCCACATCGTCGAATTGCTCGAGAACGGTGACGTCGTGGCCGGTCGCGGCGAGGCGCATCGCGACGGAGAGTCCGCCGACGCCCGCGCCGATCACCAGGACCCGTGTCATCGACGGACCTCGATGGGGCGCCCCTTCCATTGCAGGTCGCCGCGCTGTCGGGCCAGGGTCGAATCGACTGCGAGACCGGTGAAGACGAGGACGGAGAGCGGATGGGCGAAGGCGTCCGGCCATCCGCGTCCGCCGGTGCAGCGTGCGGACACCACCCGTGAGGCCACCCCGGCCAGGTATCCGACGAGACCCGTCCGGGAGCCGAACAGCGCTGCTGCCGCGGGGAGTACGTACATCAGGCACAGCAGACCGGTGACGCCCAGCGTCCCGCCCGGCGACCCGAAGGCCGACCACAGCGACTTGCGGTAACCCGCGCGGACCTCGTCCCAGCCGCGGTACATACGGCAGGTGGCGACGTCGCTTCCCTCGGCCACGACGCCGCGACCGCCGGCCGCCTTGACGGCGCGCAACAGGGCGATGTCCTCGAGGACCACGTCGTGCACCGCCTCGTGACCGCCGGCACGACGATACATCGCGGCATCGACGACCAGGAACTGACCGTTTGCGGCGGTGAGGGATTCGCGCGGTGAGCGCTCGGCGAGACCGAGGGGCAGGGTGCTCAGCCAGGACCACTGCAGCAGCGGTTGCACCAGTCGCTCGCCCGCGCCGACCGCGACCTGCCGGGGGTACGGGCTCACCAGATCGAGTCCGGCGTTGCGGAGCAAGGCGAACGATGAGGTGAACGCGTGGGGCTCGACCACGACGTCCGCGTCGAGGAAGACGTGGACCCCGCCGGGGAACGCCTTCTCCGCGAGTTGGGCGCAGGCCCAGGTCTTTCCGAGCCACCCGGGAGGAGGCGCCGAGCCGGGGTGGACACGAACCCGGTCGTCCATCGAGGCCAGGCGGGCGAGCACGGCGTCGGTTCCATCCGCCGAGCCGTCGTCGAGCACGTGGATTCGGGCCGGTCCTGGCCAGCGATCCGCCGCCTCGAGGACGGCCAGTAGGCAGCGTTCGGCGTTGTGCGCCTCGTCGCGCATCGGGATGAGAACCGACAGTGGTTCCGGCGCCGGGATGTCGGCGAGATCGGGCCGACGGACCCGGCGGGCGTTGTCGAGGGTCAGGGCCAGCGACGCCAGCGACAGCGCGGTTCCCGTCGCGACCAGCGGCCGCAGCAGGTCAGACACCCGCACGGCGACCCCTGATCTCGACGACGAGCAGCGGGATGGCGATGACACCCATGAGGAGACCGCCGGTGAGGGCGACGGACGGACGGCCGAAGAACACCGCGTGCGCCATCACCGAGGAGAAGTAGGTCCACAGGTATGCGGTGATGGGCACGGCGTCCATCCCGGAAGATCCGGTCGCGTCGGGATCGTCGCGGCGGATCAGGAGGTCGAGCACGCCGACGATGAGAAACGAGACCAGCAGCCAGCCCGCGAAATTCGTCAGCGGGATGTCGGCGACCCCGGGCAGCGACGGCGTCGGGTACCGCCACACCCAGTTGCCCTGGTCGACCATTTGCGGATCGAGGAACACATCCCACGCCGTGAGTGCATACGCACCCACGACGGCGGTGGCGGGCCGAACCCACCGTCCGGCGATCCCCACCGCACGGACGAGTCGTCGGGTCACGACCAGCGCGGGCCACGACATCATGATCCAGGCCAGCGGGACCAGGACCGGCACGCCGAGGACCTTCAGCCCCAGCCCGTCGGTGTACTCGTATGTGCCGAACGGGAACCCGGTGCTCACACCGACGGATTCGGCGATCAGCCCGCCACCGCCGGCCACCACCGCGAGGGCGACCGCGGCGGCGGCGCCGCGGGTTGCGGCGACGTGGACGAGCGAGGCCGACGCCAGGAGCAGCACGCTCGCGACGGTCAGCGGCAGGGTGCCGCCACCGGTCAGCGGAAACGCGATCTGGACGCCGATCGTCGCGGCCAGCAGGATCCACGCCAGGGTGACCAGGCCGCGGTTCCAGGGCGCGGTGCCGTCGGTTCGTCGCGATCGCGACGATTGGTCCGATCGGTGCGAAGTGGAGCCGTCCAGGAGACTCACGCCGGTCTCCCCTCATACGTGCCGACGACCTCGGTGACGGCCAAGCGGGCGAACAATTCCTCGGCATACCAGCGCGACGGTGCGGTCCGCCGAACCGCCGACAGATGTGCGGGGGAGCGGTAGGCGAAGCCGGTGAGGTCCTGCGCCGAATCCCAGATCGAGAACGTGCCCTGCACCCCGAGCGGGAGCTCGCCGACGCCGAGGGCCAATCGATTGCCCTGTGCCCCGGCGAGTTCCGTCGCCACCGGCGGGACGGCACGCCAGAACGATGCCATCTTCGTGGGCCGGAGGCGTGCCCGGGTCAACGCGGCGACCGGGCCCGTCCAATCCGGTCCGGACGCGTCGTGGTCTATCGACGATCGCACCGTCTCGAACGGGTCGACGCGCGACCATCGGCCCTTCGACCGAAGTGGTCGCATGGTGATCCGGAGTTCCTCCGTGCTGGACTCCCGCCATCGACGAAACACGACGGAATCGCTTGCGGCCGAAGCAGCGTCGGCGTCGTGCCATACCGTCAGCGCGGCCCAGTGTCTCAGGTCGGCGCTCTCGAGGGTGAAAGTGCGTGCGGTGCCGGTGCCCAGCAGTTTGGCGAAACGCAGACCGGGGGTACGGCGCAGCACCCGTCGACCCGACGACATCCGGCCGAGCGCCGGTAGCACACGGTCGACACCCCAGACGCGGAGTTCGACCGTCGGCCCGGCGGGAGCGGTCATGCGCGCCGCCACACGCAACGTTCGATGAGGGCGGTCAGTGCGTGCCGGCTCGCCGGGTCCATCGGAGCGGCGTCGACGATGCCGAGCGCTTCCGCGTGCAGGTCGGCGATACGCTGTTCCACTCGTTCGACGGCGCCGGTGGAGTACAGGACCTCACGCATCCGCGCGGCACCGTCGGCGTCGAGGTCCGGATTGCCGAGACCGTCGGCGAGCACGCGGCGCTCCATCCGTCCCGCCGATTCCTCGGCCGCCGCGATGAGCATCGTGCGCTTGCCTTCCCGTAGGTCGTCGATGGCGGGTTTGCCGGTGACCTTCTCGTCGCCGAAGACGCCCAGGATGTCGTCGCGGAGCTGGAAGGCCTCGCCGGCGGTGATGCCGATCCGATCGTATGCCTCGAGGAGCGCCGACGAGGCACCCGCGAGCGTGCCGCCCAGCCGCAGCGGCTGACCGATCGTGTACCGCGCACTCTTGTAGCGCAGCACGCGAGCCGTGCGATCGGCGTCGGTGGTGTCCTCGGTCTGACTCAGCATGTCCAGGTACTGGCCCGCGTAGGCCTCGTCGCGCATCACCGACCAGGTGTCGCGGACCGCGCGTCGGATGTCCGCGGACACGTCGTCCACCGCGGCAGCGGCGAGGTCGTCGGACCAGGACAGGCACATGTCGCCGACGAGGATCGCGACGGCGGTGCCATGGCGCTCGGCGTCCCCACGGCGTCGCGCGCGCAGATGATCGTCGGCGAAATGCCGATGCACGGTGGGCAGGCCGCGCCGGACGTCGCTGTCATCCATCACGTCGTCGTGCACGAGGGCGGCGAGATGGAACAGTTCGATGGCGGCCGCCATCTCGACGATGCCCGCGACGTTCCGGCCCCCGGCGGCGCCTCGGGCGCCCCAGAGGCAGAACGACGCGCGCAGGCGTTTACCTCCGCCGATCCGCGCCGAGAGGACGTCGATCGCCGGCGTCAATTCCCCGCCGACCTGCTGCAAGGTGGTGGCGTGGCGGCGAAAGTGCGCCGCCAGCAACTCTTCGACGAGTTCGAGATCCGTCGTCGAGGCGCTGATCGGGTGCAGATCGGGAGCCGGGGATGCCGACTGTGCAGGCGGCGCCGACGAGTCGGTCATCTCGGCGGTCGGTGTCATGACGGAGCCCTTCGAAAGTCCGGGGGGAGCGGTCGGTTACCCCGTCTTCGGAGCCGCGATCGCGAGCGGATGGGTGACGGCCGCGGTACCGGTAGCGTGAGACCCATGGCTGTGGATGCAACGGTGCCCGTGGTGGCAGTCGGTCTCGTCGGTGGTTTCGCGGTCGCGCGCTACAGCGGGCGACGCGAACTGGGCGGAGTCGTGCTCGGCACGGCCGGTGCCTGGTGCACTCGCCGGTGGGCGTCGACGAAGGGCCCCGCGGTCGCGGGCGGTCTGCTGGCCGGTTACCTGGCGGCGTTCGGCGGCTCGCACCCGCTGGCGAAGAAGATCGGCGCGTGGCCGTCGGTCGCGGCCGTGACGGTCGCCGCGGCCGGCGCCACCGCCGTCGCCACACGCTGAGCGGCACGATCCGCCGTTGACGGCCGGTCACCGGTCGCCGGCGTTACCATCTCCACCCATGACCGCAGGTTACGGGCGCGCACGGCAGAACGAGATCTACACGGCCGGGGTGCACCGGCGAAAGCCGCGTGTATAAACGGATTTCGCCGAGCTCGAGCGACGCGCGAGACGTGCGATGTCGGCGCGTGCGTGGACGTACATCGGCGGTGGCGCCGGTGAGGGACGCACCATGGCCGCCAACCGCGCGGCACTCGACCGCTGGGCGATCGTGCCGCGCATCCTGCGGGATGTCTCGCAGCGCAACCTCGGGGTCGAATTGTTCGGTCGCCGCATCCCGGCGCCGGTGTTGTTCGCGCCGGTCGGCGCCGGTTCGCTCGCCGCACCCGACGCCGACGCCCTCATCGGCCGTGCGGCCGCGGAACTCGGTGTCCCCTACATCTTGTCGAATCAGGCGAGCGTCTCGATGGAAGACGTCGCGGCCGCGATGGACGACACGAGCGCCGGGGCGCCGCGCTGGTTCCAGCTGTACTGGTCCACCGACGACGACCTCGTCGACAGTCTCCTAAAGCGCGCGGCGGCCATCCGCGCCGAGGCCGTCGTCGTCACCCTGGACACGACGATGCTCGGGTGGCGGCCGCAGGACCTGAACCTGGGTTCGCTGCCGTTCGCGCAGGGTGAGGGCATCGCCCAGTACACGTCCGACCGCAGGTTCGTCGACATCGTCGCCGAACGGCTACGTGGCGCTGCTGACGAACGTCCGGAGATCTCCCTCGGCGCGATCGCCACCCTCTTCTCCATCACCCGCAACGCCCCGGGCCGGTTCCTGCAGAACCTGCGGTCGCCGCAACCGCGTGCCGCGGTGCAGACCTTCCTCGACATCTACTCGCGACCGTCGCTGAACTGGGACGATCTTGCCGGCCTGCGCGCCCGCACCGCTCTTCCGATCGTGCTGAAGGGCGTGCTGCACCCCGACGATGCGCGTCGTGCCGTGGACGCCGGGGTGGACGGCATCATCGTCTCCAACCACGGCGGTCGGCAGGTCGACGGCGCGATCAGCACGATCGACGCCCTCGACGCCATCGCGCCGGTCGTCGACGGTCGCATCAAGGTCCTCGTCGACTCCGGGATCTACACCGGTTCCGACGTGTTCAAGGCGCTCGCCCTCGGGGCCGACGCCGCCTGCATCGGACGACCGCATATGTACGGCCTGGCGCTCGCGGGAGCCGACGGTGCCCGCGACGCGGTCGCCGACATCATCGCCGAACTGGACCTCACGCTCGGACTGTCCGGGCACACCGACGTCGCCGACCTCGACCGCGAGGCGCTGCGCCGGCTGTAGGCCGTCTGATCCGAGAGAAGCGACCCACTGCTCCCTAATCGAAAGAAGCCAATAACTCCTGCTCCCTGAGGTGCGAGGAGCGGAGCGACGAGCCTCGAAGGGTCAGACCAGGGGCCGCCCGGTGCGCATGCGCCAGCGGACGTCGGCGAGCAGGACGTTGAACGGGAATGCGCGCACCCACTTCGGGGCCCGCGTGATGATCGCGCGCAGGACCGCGTTGTGCTTGTCGAAGTACAGCTCCTGCCACGGCGAGAGCTGGACGCGCATCTTGCGGCGGAAGTTCTCCGGCAGGAAGCCGATGGCCATGATCTCGAAATGCCAGCCGAAGAGCCGCGAGATCACCGGGCCGAGGAACTCGGCGCGCGCGATCGACATCAGGTACTCGCGGATGGTGTCGTCGATCTCGAGCGTCTCGACCGTGTCGTTCCAGTAGGTCTCGAAGTCCTCGCGGGTGGCGGGCCACATCTCGCGGGGGACCTGCAGCGTCGTGCCCAGAACGGCGCCGGCCTGATAACGCTCGTCGGTCACCTCGGTGACCCCGCCGAAGATGCGATGGACGTCCTCGGTGCCTCGGTACAGACACGCGGCGACCCACAACTGCAGCTTCGGATCGAAGGCGTTGTACTTCACCGGGCTGTCGGCGGTCGAACGGACCTGCGCGTGGGCCTTGCCGATGGCCTTGCGGTAGGCCTTCCTGTCCTTTGCGCTACCGAGTCCGGCGACGGCGAGGTAACTCAGCGTGGTGCGACCGCGCTTCATCGGATGCTTGAACAGGTTGCCCGAGTCGACGCGGCTCTCGTACACGCCGTAACCGACTGCGGGGAGGCTGAGCTGCATGATCACGTTTGCGGCGCCGGCGATCACGCCGATGCCGAGCGGATCGAGGTCGCTGGTGGGCAGCGCGTCGAGCTCCGCTCGGGACATGCGGGCGGAGGAGGGGAGGAACTCGGTGTCGGGGCGCTCCGCCGTGAGGAACTCCTGCACTTCGGCGGTCACATCCGTCACCGGTTGTGCTGACAGTGCCGAACTTCCACTGGTGATAGGCTCCGTTGCCATCGAACACCCCTCCTGCTCGAATTCTGGAAACGTCTGTTTCCCGTTGTATGACACACGTAACTTACCGGGGTGTCAAGATAGGAATCATGGGACGAGCACCATCGACCCCGGACAGCCGATCCGGTTCGGCGTCGGACGCCACCGGCACACTTCGGGCTTATGGCGGCGAGGGCGGCGACACCCGGGTCGCGCGGCGTCGATCAGCCCTCATCGATGCAGGGTTGGATCTGCTCGGCGCCGATGACGTGGGCGCGGTGACCGTGCGCGGCGTGTGCCGGCAGGCCGGACTCACCGCCCGTTACTTCTACGAGAGCTTCGAATCCGTCGATCAGCTGGTCGGCGTCATGTACGACGAGGTCATCGAAGAGATCGCGCAGGCCAGTCTGGCAGCCTTCTCGGAGGGGGCCAGCATGCGTGCGAAGGTCGCCGGTGCGGTGTCGGCGATCGTCGACGTCATCGACGCGGACCGCCGCAAAGGCAGGCTGCTCTTCTCGCAGGCGCTGTTGAGTCCGGTGATCGCGGCCAAGCGCATGGAGTCGACGACGTTGTTCGCCGGCCTCACCCTGCAGAGCACGTCGGCGATTCTCGACGTCCACGTCGGGCCGGCGGCAGCGGTCGGCGTTGCGCACTACCAGGTCGGCGGACTCAGCCGGTTGCTCGCGGCGTGGCTCGAGGGTGAGGTCGAACTCGGCAAGGCCGACGTGGTGGATCTGAGCATCGCGCTGCTCGTCTCACCCGCCGAGATGCTCGAGAAGAGTCTCTCGCGTCGCACCGGCGATGCGGAGTAGGTCCGCATGTCGGGATATGTTTGATGGCATGAGTGGCGGAACCGGCGAAGCAGACATCCGTCCGGCGACGCGGCCACTGGGCGGCTGGCGGGATTACGGCGAGCCCGAACTGCCGGTCCCGTTGGCGGCGGCGCTGGCGGCGTTCGCCGAACAGGGCTACCACGGGACCTCGGTCCGGGAGATCGCCGCGCGGGCCAATCTGTCGGTGCCAGGGCTCTATCACCACTACCCGTCGAAGCAGTCGTTGCTGCAGGGGCTCCTCGAACGCACGATGACCGACCTCCTGGCACGCTCGGAGGCCGCGATCGTCGAGGCGGGTCCCGAGCCGATCCGGCAGTTCGACGCCGTCGTCGAGTCGCTTCTGCGGTTCCACATGTATCGCCGCGAGCAGGCGTTCGTCGGTTCCACCGAGATCCGCAGCCTCGACGACAACTACCGGCCCACCTACATCGGACACCGGGACCGCCAGCAGCGGATGGTCGACGTGATCGTCTTCGCCGGCGTCGAAACGGGTGAGTTCACCACCGAGTATCCGAAAGATGCGGCGCGTGCCGTGGCCACCATGTGCGTCGGGGTGTCCACCTGGTTCAAGCTCGACGGTCTGCTGGGTCCGGACGAACTCATCGCGCGCAATCTCCAGATGGCCCGCGCGCTGGTCGGGTATCGCACACCCTGACGGCCGTCGCGCAGGGCGCCGTCTGCTGGGCCGCTTGACCCGGCGGGTATCGCCTGGCAAGGTATGCAACGCCGAGCGATCGATCGGTCGGTGTTCGGGGATCCCCACCCTGCTCATGCGTTAAGGAGTCACCATGCCCATAGACCTGCGGCACGACGACGACGTGCTCGACGTCGTCGCGAAGACCGAGGCCTTCGTCCGCGACTACGTCCTGCCCATCGAGGACGAGGCGGCCGGTGACATCGCGGCGGCCGGTGGTGACGACATCCGTCGCGAGATGAACGCCAAGGCCAAGGAGGCAGGGGTCTTCGGCCCGCATGCCCCGGTCGAGTACGGCGGACTCGGTCTCAACATGTCCGACCGCGCGCCGGTGTTCGAGGCGGCCGGGTATTCGACGTTCGGTCCGATCGCGCTGCACATCGGTGCGCCGGACGAGGGCAACGTGCACATGCTCGCGCACATCGCGAGTGAGGATCAGCGGCAGAAGTACCTCGCCCCGTTGGCCGCCGGAGATGTCCGTTCGGCGTTCGCGATGACCGAACCGGCTCCGGGCGCCGGTTCGGATCCCAACGCGCTGCGCACGGAGGCCGTCCGTGTGGACGGCGGCTGGAAGATCAACGGCGACAAGCACTTCATCACCGGCGCCGACGGTGCGGGCTTCTTCATCATCATGGCGCGGACCTCGGGCGCGCCCGGTGACCGCGGCGGGGCCACCATGTTCCTCGCGCCCGCCGATGCGCCCGGGTTGACCGTCGGGCGCCACATCAACACTATCGACAGGTCGATGATCGGCGGTCACTGTGAGGTGACCTTCACCGACCTCTTCGTTCCCGACGAGGACATCCTCGGCGAGGTGAACGAGGGTTATCGCTACGCGCAGGTCCGGCTCGGGCCGGCTCGGATGACCCACGTGATGCGCTGGCTCGGCTCGGCGAAGCGCTGCCAGGACGTCGCCGTCGACTATGTCTCGCGCCGTGAGGGATTCGGTGGCCGCCTCGGAGATCTGGGCATGATCCAACAACTCGTCGCCGACAACGAGATCGACCTCGCCGCGACTCGCGCGTTGCTGCTGAAGGCCTGCCACGAGCTCGATCTGGGCAACCACGCGTCGGACGAGACTTCGATCGCGAAGACCTTTGCTGCCGAGGCGTATTCGCGGATCGCCGATCGCAGCATCCAGATGTGTGGCGGGCTCGGTGTGTCCGCCGACCTCCCGCTGGCCCGCCTGTCGCAGGAACTCCGGCCGTTCCGCATCTACGACGGCCCGTCCGAGGTCCACCGGTGGGCGATCGCCCGTCGCGCCGTCGGGCGTGCGAAGAAGGCCCAGCAGGCGCTCGAGGCGGGTGCCCGATGACCGCCACGGATGCAGCGCTCGACCAGGATCGCCTGCGCCGGTTGCTGATCGACAACGGGGTCGAGCCCGCAGGTGAGCTGACCATCGACCTCATCAGCGGCGGCAAGTCCAATCTCACCTACACGGTCACCGACGGCGTCTCCACATGGGTGGCGCGCCGACCGCCGACCGGCGGACTGACGCCGTCGGCTCACGACATGGGCCGTGAATGGGCGGTCACCAGTGCGCTGCAGTCGACGTCGGTCCCGGTTGCGCGGACCGTCGCTTTCGACGCCGACGGCTCGGTCATCGGTGCGCCGTGCACCGTGGTGGAGTTCGTGGACGGCCGCGTCGTCCGGACCGCGGAAGACCTCGACGCCTACTCAGACGACGAGGTCGCCCGCAATCTCGATGCCTTGGTGCAGACGTTGGCCGACCTGCACGCGGTGGACTATCGCGAGGTCGGGCTCGGCGAGTTCGGTCGGCCCGCGGGTTTCGCCGCCCGCCAGGTGAAACTGTGGGCGCGGCAGTGGGGGCACGTGAAGACGCGTGAACTCCCCGACGTCGAGCGTCTCGTCGACGCGCTCGCCGCGCGGGTTCCGGAGCAGGCGCGAGAGTCGGTGGTGCACGGTGACTTCCGGGTCGACAACACGATCATCGACGCCGACGATCCGGCCCGGATCGCGGCGGTCGTCGACTGGGAGATGTCGACCCTCGGAGATCCGCTCACCGATGTCGCGCTGATGTGCGTTTACCGCACCGGCGCCTTCGACCAGGTTCTCGGCTTCTCCGCGGCCTGGACCAGTGACCGTTATGCGTCGGTCGACGAGATCGCTCAGACGTATTCGACCGCAACGGGTGTCGACCTGGGTGACTGGGACTTCTACCTGGGGTTGGCGAACCTGAAGCTCGGCGTGATCGCCGAGGGGATCACCTACCGCGCACTCTCGGGGGCGTCCTCGGGAGACGGCGCGGAGAAGGCTGCCGAGGCGACGGCGGCGTTCATCGCCGACGGCCTACGCCACATCAGCTGATCGAGCAACGGCGTCAACAGAACACAGTCGCGCGGTGCGCGCATCCACAGAGGGTAGGCAATGACTGAATCGGGCAACAACCGTTCTGCGCTGGTGACCGGGGCGTCGAGGGGGATCGGTGCGGCCATCGCCGACCGGTTCGCCGCCGACGGCTGGGACCTCACCATCAGTGCCCGTGG
Organism: Gordonia sp. BP-119; assembly: GCF_016924115.1. Classification (NCBI taxonomy): domain Bacteria; kingdom Bacillati; phylum Actinomycetota; class Actinomycetes; order Mycobacteriales; family Gordoniaceae; genus Gordonia; species Gordonia sp. BP-119. The sequence goes on along the minus strand of NZ_JAFFZF010000007.1, from coordinate 108,950 downwards.
TCGAGAAGCGTTGGAGAAAAAGGCGGCCGAGCTTCTCGAGCGTGGCGCCGGGCGGGTGGAGGTCGTCCCCGCCGACATGACCGACGCCGACGCCATCAGCGCGCTCGGTACGGCTCATGCGGAGGCATTCGGGCGGTTCGACGCGCTGATCGTCAACGCCGGGATGGGCTCGAAGGGTGCGATCGCCGACCTCCCGGTGAAGCGATTCGACCGGCTGTATGAAGTGAATGCCCGCGCTCCCTACATCCTCCTTCAGTCCGCGCTGCCCGCCCTGCGCGCCACCGCAGAGGCCCATGGGGCCGCGAAAGTCATTGCCGTGGCGTCGATCACCGGCGTCTATCCGGAGCCGGAGCTGTCCGCCTACGGTGCCACCAAGGCGGCGCTCATCTCGTTGTGCGAGACGTTCAATCTCGAGGAGTCACGCAGCGGTGTCAGCGCGACGACGATCGCGCCGGGCTACGTCAACACCGACATGACCGACTGGCTCAAAGACCGCATTCCCGCCGACGAGATGATCACGGCCGACGACATCGCGGTGATCGCCCACTCGATCACCCAGTTGTCGCGGTACGCGGTTCTTCCGAATGTCGTCATCACCCGTCCTGGCGAGAACCTGCACCGGGCCTAGGCTCGGACCTGCCCCTGCTCCCTAATCCGAAAGATCCTCAAACCCCTGATCCCTGAGTTGCGAGGAGCGTTAGCGACGAGCCACGAAGGGCCTGGTGAGACACGTTGCGAAGCCCTTCGTGGCTCGCTTCGCTCGCACCTCAGGGAGCAGAGATGTGGATGCTGCGGAGTGTTCTTTCGTGATCCACCACGGCCGCCAGGCCGCGGATACTGAGGTGCGAGCGAAGCGAGCCTCGAAGGGCTACCGGAAAGTCGCGATCCCGCCGTCGCGGTCGGAGAGGTGACCGTGCTCGTTGAACGACACCACCGAGACGCCGCTGCGGCCGACGATCAGTTTGCTGATCGACGCGTTGACCATCGTGCGGGCCATCGCCGGCCAGGTCTCGTCGGGGATGCCCCACAACTGGGCGATCCACTGGGTGATGGTGCCGGCCGAGGACACCACGAGCACCGTCTGACCCGACCCGGCGAGCTCGGTGGCGCGGGCGGCCGCGTCGGAGACGCGCGCCTTGAACTGGGGGTAGCTCTCGGCGGGGCCGCCGTCGAGGCCGGGAGCTGCGTCGTGCTCGCCGGCCGCTATCCAGGCCGCGAGCCCCTTGTCGAGCTGTTCCTGGTAGCTGCGGCCGTCGCGATACATCTCCGGCGTGGCCTCGCCGACCAGTGCGGGCAGTGAGTACTCGTTCCACCCCGGGTCGACGTGCGGCTGAGGTTGATCGGTGTCGAAAGCCCCCAGCACGCCGCTCAGCGTCTGTTGCTGGCGCGGGAGGTCGCCACTGGCGGCTGCGGTGAAGGTGCCGATCTGCCCGGCCAGGAATCCACCGGACAGCGCGGCCTGTGTGGCCCCGGCCGTGGTGAGACCGCCGGGTCCGTTGCTCAGATCGTCGGTGGCGTCGGCGATGCCATACGCCAATGCGTTCGCCTGACCATGACGAACCAGATAGATCACACCCATTCCTGCACCCTATGTCGGCTTCGATGAGTTCGAGGCGTCGGGCCGGTCAGTATCAGCGACCCCGAGATGTCTGGAGTGCGCCCGTGACGCCGATGCTGTTCGTCAACCTGCCCGTCGTAGACGTCGCGCGGTCTCGTCGGTTCTTCGGATCGCTCGGCTTCCACTTCGACGAGATCTTCTGCGACGTCGGGAGCGCGTGCATGATGATCAACGACTCGGCGATGGTCGTGCTCATGCAGCGACGACGATTCGCCGGCTACGCGGCCACCGCAGTCGCCGACCCACTGCAGGGCCGCGAGTCGTTGCTGGCCATTTCCGCGGACAGCCGCGCACACGCCGACCGGCTCGCCGAAGCGGCACTCGGTTGCGGCGGCCGGGAACTCCGCGCAGCGGAGGACCTGGGCTTCATGTACTGCCGCAGTTTCTGCGACCCGGACGGTCATGCCTGGGAGATCGTGTGGATGGACCCTTCGCAGATCCCGCAGACCGCGGACGACTGATCGGCGCCGCGCGAACCGGACGGTCTCAGTGCCAGGGGCTCGGCGTCGTGCGTTCCGGTGCGTCGTACGGGGTCGCCGGCAGACCGAAGCGTGCGAAATCGCTCTCCATGTCGTCGCTGAAGAAGGCGACGACATGGCTGACCTTGGCTGTCTGCGGGTCGATCTCGAGCACCTGGAGCTGGAACGGTCGGTGGACACCGTCCGGTTCGCGCATGTACAGCCCGTAGGCCGGCTGCCCGTTGGCTGTGGTGGGCAGCATGATCTGATCTCCCGCCTTCTCGGCCGGACAGTTGCGACGGATGAGGGTTCCGATGTTCTCTGCGCCCTGGTACCAGCCGGTGAAGGGCGGCATCTCCCAGATCGCCTTGTCGGTGAAGAGCTCCACCATCGCGTCGACGTCGTAGCGTTCGAAGGCCGACATGTAGCGGGCCAGCAGCTCCCGTTTCGCGGCGTCGTCGAGTGTCGTCGCGGCATCGACTCCGACGGAATCCTGCTGCGGGCGTGCGGTCTTGACCTGCTCGCGGGCCCGCTGCAGCAAACTGTTCACGGTGGCGGTGGTGACACCGATGGTGTCGGCGACCTCGGCGGCGCGCCACTGCAGCACGTCGCGCAGGATGAGGACTGCGCGTTGCCGTTCGGGTAGATGCTGCAGTGCCGCGATGAACGCCAGTCGTACCGACTCGCGCGCGCCGACCACGTACGCGGGGTCCGCGTCGTCACCGGGCGCGATGTCGTCGGCCGTGCCGGCATACGGCTCGAGCCAGGGCACCTCGTGGTTCTGCAGCAGGTCGTCGGTCGGGTCGAAGGCGTCGCCACCGAGGCCGGAGGGGAGGGGTCGGCGTTGCAAGCTCTGCAGAGCGGTCAGGCACGTGTTGGTCGCGATCTTGTGCAACCACGTGCGCACGGACGCCCGATGGTCGAACTTCCCGTAGCCCTTCCATGCGCGGAGAAAGGTCTCCTGGGCGAGATCCTCGGCGTCGTGGTGGGACCCCGTCATCCGGTAGCAGTGCGCGATGATCTCACGTCGAAAAGGCTCGCTGACCTCGAGGAACTCGGCGTCGGTCGCGGCGCTGGACTCAGCCGCGGGGCTGGTTGTGGTCATGCTCACAATCTACCGGGGTGCACCGACAGCCTCGACCCGAGTGGCCAAGCCGACCACGGTCCGCTTCTCCATCGGGTCGCAGGTCGAGCGACCGGACGTCGAACGAGTTCGGATCAGGGTGAGTGCAACCCGTGTCCGCGTCGCGCCACGGGCCTATTCTCGCCGGTGGACGCGTGTGCGACCGGTCGTCGGTGCCCGTGACCAGGGGTCGGACGGGCTTGCCGGTACGGGGCCGCGTTGCTAGCTTGATCCGCATGACAAGTGCCGACCACAGGCTCACGGAGGTCACCTACGTGACCACCGCGCTGGGCTGTCGTCTGCCGCTTGCACGCGTTCTCTGTTGTTGTCGTCGAATGCGCTGACCGACCCCGCCGAGTCAATCTCCTCCCCGGGGCGTCGCTTCTCGAGTCTCTTCTCAGAGCACCAGCTTCCGGCTTCCGCCCCGCGATCCGCGGGGTCTTTCGACGAGGACGATCATGACCGCCACACTGCCCGAACTCTCCACCCGTACCCTGCGCAACGCCCCCGCCTCTCCTGTCCGGCGTCAGCCGGTCACCCGCGCGGTGCGTCGTGCTCCTCAGGGCACGCGCCAGCCCGTACCGTTGACTTCCGTACCGCCGACTCGGACCCCGGGTCCGGTCGCCGACCGACGCGGACCAGTGAAGGGGGACCAGCGGGTGCACGTCGCAACGCCGCGCCTGGAGTTGTCGACCAAACCCGCGGCGCTCGTCCTCCGGGCCGCCCGGTTGTCCGGCCCGCTGTTCCGCGACGATGCGGCCGAGCGCACCGGGCTCAGCATCTCCACGGTCAATCGCCAGGTCAGTGCGCTGTTGAAGGCGGGATTGATCCGCGAACGGGCCGACCTTGCGCCCTCGGGCGCCATCGGGCGGCCGCGGTTGCCTTTCGAGGTCAACATCTCCGAGTTCCTCACCCTCGGTATCCACATCGGATACAAGGTCACCGCGATCACCACCCATGACCTGCTGCATCGTGTCGTCGGGGCCATCCAGATCCCTACCCCGCATGCCGTTTCACCGGAAGAAGCACTCACCGCCATCGGTGTCAGCGCACGGCGTTTCGCCGAGCGCTGGACGGGCCGGCGGGTGCTGTGGGTCGGTGTCGCGCTCGGTGGCCGTGTGGCCGAGGGCGGCATCGTCGACCACCCCCGACTCGGCTGGGAGGGCGCGCCGGTCGGCCGGACGATCGCCGAGGCCGTCGGACTGCCGGTGTCGGTTGCGTCCCACGTCGAGGCCATGGCGGCCGCCGAGCTCGTGCTCAACCCCGACGACCAGCAGTCGAGCTTCCTGTACTTCTACGCGCGCGAGATGCTCGGCATCGCGTTCAGCGTCGGCGGGACCGTGCACACGCCGACCGCGGGACCGCCGGTGATCGGTCACTTCCCGACCGGATCGACCACTTTGCTCGACCCGAACCGGACGGGGCGCCTGGAGCCCGCGGTCAGCGACACCGGGGTCGTGGAAGCGGCTCGAGCTCTTGGCCTCTCGGTAACCGACGTCGAGGATGTCCATGCGCTGGCCCGCAACGGTGACGTGACGGCACGTCGTCTGCTCGAGGAGCGGGCGGAGGTGCTCGGACGTACGGTCGGACTGATCGCCGACATCTTCAATCCCGATCACATCATCCTCGGCGGACAGGCGTTCACCGATTACGCGGCCGGCCTGCCGACGGTCGCGAAGGCCGTGCGCGAGACCTCGATCGTGAGCAAACGGGATGTGCGCGTGTCACATTCGGGAGCGACCGTGCAGCAGCAGGCCGCCGGCGCGGTGTCTCTCGACGCGATATACAGCGACCCGCTGCAAGCAATCACGTTGACTGCCTGAGCGGGTCGCGTCGACGAACCTCGGTCGGGTGGTGGTCTAATCCGAGGTTCGCTTGTTGTAGGCGCGCAGCGCGAACGGCGCGAAGATGAGCGTCAGCGCGACCGTCCAGATCAGGGTGGCGAGGACCGGATATTGCAGCGGGAGAGCCGCATCCGGACCGAATGCCGGGCCGTTACCCCACAGCACACGCAATGCCTGGACCAGTGACGACATCGGGTTCCATTCGGCGATCGTCCGGAGCCAGGTGGGCATCGGCTCGGTCGGGACGAACGCGTTCGACAGGAACGTGATCGGGAAGAGGACCGAGAACATGAAGCCGTTGACGGCCTCGACCGTCCGCAGCCACGAACCGATGAGGATGCCGAACCAGATCATCGCGAAGCCGAAGAGCAGGAGCAGCGCGAATGCGAGGACCGCCTCACCGAACGAGCCCCGGATCCGCCAGCCGATGGCCAGGCCGGTCACGGCCATGACGACGATGCCGATCGAACTGTGGAGCAGGCTGGCGATACTGCGGCCGATCAGCACCGACGATCGTTGGATGGGCAGTGACCGGAACCGGTCGATGATGCCCTTCTCGAGGTCGGCGGTGATACCCGTGGACACGATGAACGCGGTGAACACGATCGTCTGACCCATGATGCCCGGGAGCAGGAACTCCTTGTACGACGCCGAGTCGGTCTGGATCGACGCGCCGAACACGTACGCGAACAGCAGCACGAACATGATCGGCTGAATGGTCACGTCGGAGAGCATCTCCGGCATCCGTTTGGTGTGGATCATGTTGCGCTTCACCATGATCCAGGCCTGTTGCCAGATCGTGGTGGGGTGGATCCGCGGCTTGTCCGCGACCACAGCGTGGGTCTGTGCCGTGGTGGTCATCAGGAACGCTCCTCGTCGGTGGTGTTGTCGGTGTCGTCGGTGTTGCTCGACTCCTCGGCGCGGTGGCCGGTGAGGGAGAGGAAGACGTCGTCGAGGCTCGGCCGGGAGAGTCCGAAGTCGTCGACGGAGATGCCACTCTCGTCGAACCAGGCGGCGACGCGGGGCAGGTCGCCCAGGCCGGCCGCGGCTGTCGTGAGCCGGCGGGCCGCCACGTCGACGAACACCTCCGCCCCGTTCTTGCGCAACAGCGACTCGGCGGCCGTCAGGTCGTCGGCGTGCGAGACGGTCAGCACCAGGCTGGCCGAACCGGCCTGCTCCTTGAGCTGCAGTGACGTGCCGTGCGCGATGATGGTGCCCTTGTCGATGACGACGATGTCGTCGGCGAGTTGGTCGGCCTCCTCGAGATACTGCGTGGTGAGCAGCAACGTGGTTCCGTCGGCGACCAGATCGCGCAGGACGTCCCAGAGTTCGGAACGGCTGCGCGGGTCGAGGCCGGTGGTCGGCTCGTCGAGGAACAGCACCGGTGGCGTGGCCAGCAGGCTGACCGCGAGGTCGAGTCGGCGGCGCATTCCGCCGGAGTAGGACTTGACCTGTTTGTCACCGGCCTCTGAGAGGGAGAACTGCTCGAGGAGTTCCTCCGATCGACGCGCGAGGGTCTTGCGTCCGATGCCGTACAGACCGCCGATCATGCGGAGGTTCTCGCGGCCGGTCAGGATCTCGTCGACCGTGGCCGCCTGGCCGGTGAGGCCCATGTTCTGGCGGACCATCCCGGGCTGTTCCCGCACGTCGTAGCCGGCGATGCGGGCTGTCCCGCTCGTGGGCGGCGACAGGGTGGTCATCATTCGGACGGTGGTGGTCTTGCCGGCGCCGTTGGGGCCCAGCAGGCCGAGCACGGAACCCCGCGGCACGGTGAAACTGACGCCGTCGACCGCCGTGAAATCGCCGAAGCGTTTCACCAGGTCGATGGCCTCGATGGCGACATCGGCCGTCGCGACTTCTCCCGGTGCGGTGGTGGGAACTGTGACTGAGCTCATGTTTCTCCACGGTATAGAGGGGGTGTGACAGCCGCGACCGAATTACGTGGCGCGCGGGTGACGTCAGGGAACAATTCAGGGCATGTTCGGGGTGTGGCGATCTCGTACTCGAAGTCAGACCGTCTGCCCGCACCGAATTCATCGGTTGCGGGGCTGCGAATCCGACGGTCGGACCGAAACCGAGCGTAAGACTTCAAGTTGAGTTGAAGTCAACCTTTTTGAGATCCGTGCCTGCGGATGCTGGAGTCCGATATCTCCGCATCTGCGGATAGGATGTCGTCGTGACCGCTATTCGGATCAAAGACGCAGCCACCCTGCTCGGCGTCAGTGACGACACGGTTCGACGATGGGTGGCCACCGGCGTCTTGGAACAGTCCGATGGCGGACCGGTCGCCACCGTTGATGGCGCACGGCTCGCCGCGCTGGCCCGCGAGCGCGCGGTGGCACCTGACGACGGGACGTCCGTCGGACGCTCGGCGCGCAATCGGTTCACCGGTCTCGTCACCGATGTCCGCACGGACGCGGTGATGGCTCAGGTGACCCTGCAATGCGGTCCGTTCGAGGTGACGTCGTTGATGAGTGCGGACGCAGTTCACGAACTCGATCTACGACCCGGCGTCGTGGCCACGGCCGTCGTCAAGGCGACGACGGTGATCGTCGAGACCAACAGGGAGGCCAGATGAGGAGGTCCATCGTCGCGGTCGCCGCGGCCGGACTGCTGATCGTGGCAGGGTGCTCGTCCGGTGGCTCAGATGCCGGCGGGTCTGCGGCCTCGACCCTCGACATCTCGGCGGCGGCGTCGCTGAAGACGACGTTCACGGCGATCGCCGATGAGTTCGAGGCACAGTACAACGGCGTCACGGTACGACTCTCGTTCGACGGATCGTCGACGCTGGCCAACCAGATCCAGCAGGGGGCGCCGGCCGATGTGTTCGCGAGCGCCGACGAGAAGAACATGCGCAAGCTGGGTGATCTCGCCGTCGACCCGGCGGTCTTCGCCACCAACACACTCGTGATCGTCACGGCGCCGGGCAATCCCCGCGGGATCCGGTCGTTCGCCGATCTGAACAAGCCTGACGTCACAACGGTCATCTGCCAGTCGGCTCAACCGTGCGGCGCCGCGACCGAGACCGTCGAGCGCAACACCGGTGTCACCATCGACGCCGCCTCGGAGGAACAGTCGGTGAGCGCGGTGCTGACCAAGGTGACGACCGGCCAAGCGGATGCGGGCGTGGTGTATGTGACCGACGCGCGCGGAGCCGGGGACAAGGTGGCCACCGTGACCGATCCGGCATTCGCCGCCGTGGTCAACTCCTATCCGATCGCGGCGCTCGCCGGCGCCGGGGATGGCGAACTCGCCACGCAGTTCGTCGACCTCGTCCTGGGCGCGGACGGTCAGCGCATCCTGCGCGAGGCCGGGTTCGGGGCGCCTTGAGCACGGTCCTTCGTTCCCGACGGGACCCGGCGGGGTTGCCCGGTTGGACGTACGGCTTGGCACTGATCGGCGTCGTGTTGATCGTGCTACCTCCGTTGGCGCTGCTCTTCCGTTCGCCGTGGGGCACCTTCGTCGATCAGATCTCGTCGCCCTCGTCGCTCGACGCGCTGCGGTTGTCACTGATCACCGCCGCGTGCAGCACCGTCATCTGCCTGATGGTCGGGGTGCCGATGGCACTGGTGTTCGCGCGACACGACGGTCCGGTGATCCGGGTGCTCCGCGCGCTCGTGTTGTTGCCCCTGGTCTTACCGCCCGTGGTCGGTGGTCTTGCCCTGTTGTACACCTTCGGCCGGCTCGGGATCGTCGGTGAACATCTGCACGCGGCCGGCATCGACATCGCCTTCACGACAACGGCGGTGGTACTGGCCCAGAGTTTCGTCGCACTGCCCTTCCTCGTGATCAGCGTCGAGGGCGCGGTGCGCGTCGTCGGGACGCGATACGAGGAGGTCGCCGCGACCCTGGGTGCGGGGCCGACTCGGACGCTCTGGCGGGTCACGCTCCCGTTGGTCCTACCGTCTCTGTTCGCGGGTCTCGTGCTCGCGTTCGCGCGGGCGCTGGGCGAGTTCGGTGCGACGATCACGTTCGCCGGCAACGCGCCCGGGGTGACCCAGACCGCGCCCCTGGCGATCTATGTGTCGGCCATCGACGACCCACAGGCCGCGATCCCGTTGTCGCTCATCCTGGTTGTCGTATCCCTGATCGTGGTCGTCGGAGTGCACAGCCGCCGTTCGCGTGTCGGGGGTGGTTTGTGACCGGCGCGGATCTGGAGGTGTTCATCGACCTCGAGGTGCCCGCGTTGCGGGTCGAGCACCGGTTCGCCGCGGGCGCGACCACCGCGGTCGTCGGGCCCAACGGCGCCGGCAAGTCGACGATGCTGCGCGCGATCGCCGGACTGGTGCGCGGCGACGATCGGTCCCGGATAGTGCTCGGCGACAGGGTGTTTTGTGACGCGACGACCTTCATGCCGCCCAGTCGGCGCGGAATCGCATTACTGTCGCAGGACGCGCGGCTGTTCCCGCATCTGACGGTCGCCGACAACGTGGCGTTCGCGCCCTCGGCGCAGCGTCTCTCGAGGCCGGAGATCAGGGCACGAGTGGAACGCTGGCTGACGGCAACGGAGGTCACCGCCCTCGCCGACCGTAAACCGCACCAGCTCTCCGGCGGCCAGGCACAGCGGGTCGCGATCGCCCGGGCGCTCGCCGCACAGCCACGAATCCTGCTGCTGGATGAACCGTTTCGGGCCCTGGACGTCGACGTCGCGAGCCGATTGCGGGCGCTGCTGTGCGGCCTTCTCGCCGATCGGGACCGTACGACGATCATGGTCACCCACGATCCGGTGGACGCTCTCGGGCTGGCCGACGACATCATGGTCCTCGAGGATGGTCGCGTCGTCGAATCCGGTTCCGCGCGTGATGTTCTGACTCGACCGACCAGTCGGTTCGCGGCGTCGTTGTCCGGGCTCAACCTGTTCGTGGGGCGCCTGGAGGGAGGCGGCACCGTCGTCGACCTGTTCGGCAATCGTGTCGTCGGAAGCGTCGGGGACGACGGGCCGCCTCCGGATCGGGCCGCGGCGGCAACCTTTTCGCCGCGCGCGGTTGCGGTCTATCTCGAGGCGCCGCACGGTAGTCCGCGCACGACTGTCGCTGCCACCGTGCGAGACGTGGCGCCACGAGGAGACCACGCCGTCGTCACCGCCGAGGTGGGCGATCAGGTTGTCGCATCCGAGGTCACCTGGGCGGCGGTCGCCGACCTGGGACTCGTCGCGGGACTCGCCGTGTATCTGGTGGTGAAGGCGAGTGAGGTGCGGATCAGCGGCATCGGTCCCGGCTCGCCCTGACCGCCAGACTTCGATTCGACCGGCAGACTTCGATCGAGGTCTGCCGGTCGAGTTGAGGTCTGGGGGTTGGAGCTCGCCCCCCTCAACCGGCTATCGCGTGGCCGCAGAACAGGCCGGCGATGAATGCGATCCCCGACGGCAGGCAGATCGCAGTGTTGATGAGGTAGCTGGTCGTGTCCGACACCGACCGTGAGAAGCGTGCTGAGAACGCTTCCGCCGGCTCGTGACCTTCGGCGTGCCTATGCCGTCCGACATACTGACGACTCATCGATCGGACTGTCCGTCCATCAGGGTTCCGGGCGAGGGACGTTGGCTTCTGACGTCGTGATTCGATTCCATACTGCTCCCTGCGACTTGACGATGCGCGCCGCGTCATCGTCGCGCCGAACACGAACTCCGACATAGGGCTCGACCGCTGGACTGCGATCGAAGTCGAAGAGTCGGCGTGAGGTTCACCGGTAGCTCTCGGCGCCGTGGTCAGGACGTGCTGGTGAAGTAGGCCAGCACTAGCCCGAGCACGAAACACAGGATCGGGTAGGTGACGAACATCGAGAACCTCCCACTGAAGTAGGTTCTCAATTTCCGCCACTTGTTGTCGTCGTCCGCAGCCAACGGTCCTCCATCTCGGTGATTTCGCTATTCACCCGATCCCAATCGGCGATCGGGACGGTACCCGTGAAAAGGGACAGCATCGAGTGCCCGTCCGATCCGCGGTAGGCCAACTGTGATCGGCGAAGGCGCAATTCGCGGCCTTCGGCTCTGTAGCTTCCGTCGTCCACACATAGATAGCCGTCTCGGTGCGCACTGTGGTTCAGTACCGTAGCGTCTTGCAGTGCTGTGATGTCCAGGGTGGTGTCGAGTGTGCTCAATCGAAGTACGTCGACGGGGCCCAGGTCGAAGTACTGGACAACCACGTTCGAGACGAACTCTGGAACCGGACTTTCCGAACGGAGGAGTACTCGACTCGCGTCGGCCTCGTGTGCGGCGTCGGCATCCATGGCGTACCAGGCGGGTGCCGGCAGAAAATCCAGCGTCGGCGTCGAAGCGCGAAGCGTCGCCGTGCTGCCGAGATTCACGATCGCGTACTCGATTGCCGCGATCACGTGCTTGCTCGTGTCACGCGAGAGCTCCTCCGGCTAGGAGCCCGAGGGCGAATGCCAGGCCTGAGGGGAGGCAGACGAGCATGTTCTTGAGCTGATGGGTTGCATCGGATAGGTAGTAGGAACGGCCTTTCGGAAACGACTCTGCGTGATGGGCGCCTACGTGCTTGTTCCTTCTCGTGTTCATCAATCAAACCAACCTTTCACCGACTTGCCGATGTTCGCACCGACGCTGCTTCCGATAGCGGCACCGATTCCCGCCCCGATGGCCGTACCGACGGGGCCGGCAAAGGACCCGACGGCTGCTCCTGCAGCGAGTCCTCCTAACGCGCCGCCCCCCAAGGCGCCAGCGCCGCCAGCTATCGCATCACCGCCGTCTTGTTCACCCCGATCAAACTTGCTCCATTCGTCATAAGCGGTGACCGCAACCCCGGCCCAGAAGGAGCCGCGAGCCAAATTCTTGCCGGCGGAGTTCAATCGAGCAATATCGTCGGCACCCATCCCGGCCTGACCAACGGCACGACGGGGGCGGCTGTAAGCACGTTCAATGTCATTGCCTCGCCTTTGGAGCGCAGAAAATGCTCCAGTGACGGCCGCGCTCCTCGGGTCCATGCCCGCAAGTCCCAACGCGTTGAGGAAGTACTGGAGTCGTGATGGTTCCAGGTCGGAGGGTTCCCCGGCCTTCAGCTTTTCCAACTGCTCCGGGGTCAGGTTCATCGCGCGAAGGAATCGCCCACGCTGCTCGGGAGTTGCGGTGCCATTGCGCACAGCGGCGGCGTCGCTCGCGGCGAGAGTCGCGTCGACGATCCCGCGGTTGACCGCGTTCGCAGCGGGTGTCATGCCGCCGAGTTCACCGACTGCGGAATTGATCGCGTCTCGGGTCGCGGTGACCGCGTTATCGGCCGCGGTGCCGAGACCGATCAGCGCGGCGTGGTGTTCGTAGGCTCGTCCCGCGTCGTACTCGGCACCCTCGGGTGCGCGACCGGCGTCGAAGTTGACGGTGTACTCGCGGCTTCCGCGGTCGAGGACGTAGCCGTCGGAGTCGGCAAGGCTGGTTCGGGTCTCGAGAGCCTTCATCGCATCGCGAATGCCGACCTGCCCGTTCGTGAGTACGGAAGCCAGATCACCGAACTCATCGGCCACACCGCGAATCCACCGGGTGAGGCCCTCGGCGCGATCATCGGCAGGACCTCGAGCCATCCCGGTCCACTGAGCACGCGTCAGGTTGAGAACGGGTTCTCCGGCCTTTGGTGCCTCGACCTCCAGATGTGCCTGCAGTCGAGTGATCCCATTCGCGATCGACGTCATGACCTCGGGGTTCCAGGACATGACGTCGTCATAGCTGGGCGGCACGACCTATTGGACCGACAGCAGAACGCTGAGCGGGACCACGTGGTCGGTCTGCTGTCCTTGCCGTGCGGGATACGCCGTGGCGTCCTTGATCGTGCTCGCACTCGCCTGATCGGTCTCGACGGTGGTGTCTTTGGCACCGAGCACCAGTTCGGAGAACGAGGAAACCGTGCCGGACACATTGGCCAGCGCGGATGCGATCCGTTCGTCCGCACCCGCCGCCACCGCGGACATATCGCTCGAAGCCCCGCGGAACTGTCCGGCGAGCTGGCTGAAGGTCGCTGTCGTACCGTCCAGTCCGGCATTGGAGGTGAGCTCCAACGCCATCAGACGGGATGCGCATCTTGAGATCTCCGTCGCTGACGCCCCGACAGCCGCTGGATCGACGATCATGTCCGACAAAATTCCCCCTTTGACTTCGCGAACCACCATAAATGTTCGACGATGACGATAGCCGGGCAGGGCGCAAACAGCTCGCCACCGTCCACAGCCACGAGTCGCTGTGACCGGCGAACCTCAACTCAACCGATGGACTTCGATCGAAGTCCATCGGTCGAAATGAGGTTCGCCAGTGGGTCAGTCGCTCAGCGGACCGTTGCGGTGTGCTTCGAGGACACGGGCCTTGAGGTGTTTGTACCCCCGGACGCGCAGTGTCGGTATCGATTTGAGGTAGAAGCGGTCGTCACCGCCGAGCTGGTCGGCGATCGCGTCGTCGATGAGTGTGGTTCCGGGACGGGCGGATCCGGCGAGGCGTGAGGCGATGTTCACCGGCTCGCCGAAGACGTCTCCGAGCCGGGCGAGGACGGAGCCGCGCGCCATGCCGACACGCAACGGCGGAAGACTGTCGTCCGTGGAGAGCTGATGGATCTCGAGCGCGGCACTCGCGGCGGCGGGTGCGTCGTCGAAGGTGAACATCACCGCGTCGCCGAGCGTCTTGATGACGCGACCACCATGATCCACGACCACGTCGAAGGTGTCGTCCTCGAACGAACCGAGTAGGGACTCCAGGTCATTCAGATCGATACGCCGGGAAAGGCTTGTGTAACCAACGATGTCGGCGAAGCCGACGATCAGGTCGATCTCCTCGTCGTCGGAGTGATCGGTGTGACGCTCGATCGCCTGCGCCATGTGCCGACGCCAGATGAGTTGCTGGATCTGGCCGAGCGCGAGACTCATCTGGTCGAAGTCCCACGGCACCGCGGGGTCGTCGACGATGTCACGCAGCAGGTCGGCCTCCCACTCCGCGAGTCGGGACATCGTCTGTCCGATGGCCCGGGCCATCGCGATCTGGCTGGTCTCCGGCATCGCCGCCGAAGAGGATGCGAACATCCGGAGCGCGGCGAGGTCGCGATCGGAGAAAACCTTGTCCGAGGACGGTTGACGCACGAAACCGAATGCATTCCAAGCCTTCTCGGCGAAATCAGCGGACAGTCCGAGTTCGGCGACCAGTTCGTCGCGAGTGTAGCGGGGGCGGTCCCGCGCTTCCGAGGCGTCGTTCATCCGATCCGAGTCCCATCTCCGGCGTCGGCTCAGCATAGCGGGCAGGCCGGTCCGGCAGGGTCGGTCTAACGCGCGGAGAGCATCCGCATCGTCGCGTCCGATACCGTGCGGATCACGTCGTTGAGAGACAACGGGCCACCCGGGCGGTACCAGCGCCACACACTCCCCAGGACGCCCAGTACGAGACGCGCCTGGAGCATGGCGTCCCCGTCGACGAAATCGCCGGCGTCCATTCCACGCTTGATCAGGTGTGCCCAGTTGCTCTCGATCTCGGCGACCAGTTCGCGCGACCGGACGCGTTCGGCCTCTTCTCCGTCCGACCGGCGAGGAGTGCCCAGGATGACAATCTGGTTCTGGACTATTCGTCGCTGCAGCACGTCGACGGTTTCCCCGCGCAGCGATGACGCAACTGCTGAGCCGAAGGCTTCAACCGGGTCAGGAATACCGGCGGTCCCCGCTCGGAATCGCTCGATCGAATCGGCGAGCTGGATGCGCATGATGGTCAGAAGACAGTGTGCCTTCGACTCGAAATAGTGGTAGAGCGCGGTCTGTCCGATGCCGACCTCGTCGGCGATCGATGCCCACTTCGTGTGTTCGTAACCGACTGTGCCGAAGTGTTCTGTCGCGACGGTCAAAATCTGCGCGCGCTTGGATCCGGAACCGTCATCCACAGCTACCGACATCGTGCCCCCTCTCTCGTGCCGGACGTTACAACGTGGACAGCGTCGGGTTCATCTGAGCCGCGGCACGAATCAGCGCACTCCGCGTCGGCGCGGATCAGAGCGCGAGCACGCCCTTCATGAGGTACGCCATCCGCGCGGCGAACTGCGGACTCTCCGAGCCGCGTCGCATGCGCACGGCGTCGTTGACGATCGAGAGCGCCGCGTGCACGGCGACCGCGCCTTGATCGCGCTTGATCTCCGGATCGACTTGCATGAGCAGATCCACCCAGCGCGCCACATAACGTCGCTGCACGTCGACGAGATCGGTGGCGCTCGCTTGTCCGGCGAGCGCGGGGGAGTTGTTGAAGCTCACCGACAGATCCGGGGTGCTGGTGATCACGTCGACATACGAATCGACGAGCGAGGCAAGCAATTTCGCGGGGTCCGAGGTGGCGCCGTAGGCCGCCATCACCCCCGCCTCCAGGCGCGCGCCGCTGCGCTGTCCGATGGCGACGAGGATGGCCAGCTTCGACGGGAAATGTTTGTAGACACTGGGACCCGCGATGCCGACGGCGCCGCCGATCTCGTCGACGCCGACATCGGTGTAGCCGCGGTCGGCGAACAACTCGGCGGCGGCGTCGAGGATCTCGTCACGCCGCGAACCGGGCACAGAGGTGACCGTCGGCGACGTCGCGAACGGCGGTGCCGCAGCGGGGCTCAGGGCGAGAATCCGGCGGATGAGCTTCTCGATCTCGTCTCGTGCCCGCGCCCCGGACATGCGGGTGTGGTGCACGGTGAGGCTGCCGCTGACGCTCAATACCGCCCACGCCAACTGCACGGCCTCACGGTCGGTCAGATCCGTGCGCCGGGCGGCGAGCGCCGACGCCCAGTGGCCGATCACCTCGCGGGTGCGGACTGCCACCAGTTTGTTCTGTTCGGTGGTGAGGTAGTTGCTGGTCCATCGCCACAGCGATGCCGCTTGGGGACGCTGGACGGCCAGGTCGCAGACCGTCGAGATCAGCGAGTTCGCGTCGACGCCGTCGGCGAGCGCCCGGTCGGTGCAGGACTCGAGATCGTCGACGCCGGCCAGGACCGCCGCGGCCAGCAGCGACTGCTTGTCGTCGAAATGCCGGTACACCGACGGCGCGGTGACCCCCGCCGAGCGCGCGATGTCGGCCAGCGAGACCTGCGCATACCCACGCTGGAGGAAGAGCGCGGCCGCGGAGTCGACGAGCTGTCGTTTGCGGTCGGCGCCCCTGGTGCGGGTGGCGGGTTTGCGGTCAGGCATGGTGAACAGACCATAGCGCACATTCGACAGAACGCCAGACCTCTTGACCACCGGGTATAGCCAAACTAGTTATTCCGCGTTAGCCTCGGTGGGTAACCAACCAGTGGTTCGTGTGAAAGGAACACTTTCGTGCCTGATCAAGCATTCATCTACGAGGCGATCCGTACGCCTCGTGGCAAGCAGCGCGGCGGTTCGCTGCACAGCGTGAAGCCGGTCGACCTGGTCTCCGGTCTCATCAACGAGGTCCTGTCGCGTCACGGCGGCCTCGATCCGGCCGACGTCAACGACGTCATCCTCGGTGTCGTCTCCCCGGTCGGCGAGCAGGGCGCGGTCATCTCGCGCACCGCCGCCCTCAACAGCGGTCTCCCCGAGACCGTCCCGGGAACCCAGATCAACCGCTTCTGCGCCTCGGGTCTGGAGGCCGTCAACCTGGCGTCGGCCAAGGTCGCCTCCGGCTTCGACGACCTGGTTCTCGCCGGTGGCGTCGAGTCGATGTCGCGCGTCCCGATGGGCAGCGACGGCGGTGCGCTGTTCACCGACCCGGCCACCGCATACGACCACTACATCGTCCCGCAAGGCATCGGTGCCGACCTGATCGCCACCATCGAGGGCTTCTCGCGCGAGGATGTCGACGCCTACGCGGCCGAGTCGCAGGCTCGTGCCGAAAAGGCATGGAACAGCGGCTACTTCACCAAGTCCGTGGTTCCGGTCAAGGACATCAACGGCGTCACCGTCCTCGATCACGACGAGCACCGTCGTCCCGGCAGCACCGTCGAGAGCCTCGGCAAGCTGAAGGCCGCCTTCGCCGCCCTGGCCGACATGGCCGGCTTCGACGACGTGGCACTGCAGAAGTACCCGAGCGTCGAGAAGATCAACCACGTCCACACCGGCGGCAACAGCTCCGGCATCGTCGACGGTTCGGGCCTCGTGCTCGTCGGCAGCGAGGAGGCGGGCAAGCGCAACGGCCTGACCCCGCGCGCCCGCGTCGTGTCCTTCGCCGAGATCGGCAGCGAGCCCACCATCATGCTCACCGGCCCGACTCCGGCCACCGAGCTGGCTCTGAAGAAGGCCGGCCTGACGGTTGACGATATCGACGTGTTCGAGCTGAACGAGGCCTTCGCCTCGGTCGTCATGAAGTGGATGAAGGATCTGAAGATCCCGCACGAGAAGGTCAACGTGAACGGTGGCGCGATCGCCATGGGGCACCCGCTCGGTGCAACCGGCGCGATGATCTACGGCACCTGCCTCGACGAGCTCGAGCGCACCGGCGGCCGCTACGGCCTGATCACCCTCTGCATCGGTGGCGGCATGGGCGTCGCGACCGTCATCGAGCGTCTCTGACCCTTCGAGGCTCGCTTCGCTCGCTCCTCAGGGGGCGGCGGGGCGCGTCGCTTCGCTCGCTCCTCAGGGGGCAGCGATGACCACTTCACGAGAAAGAACTCTGCGAATCACCATGAGTGACAACATGATCAACTGGGAGAAGGACGCCGACGGCGTCGTCATCCTGACCATGGACGACCCCAACCAGGGCGCCAACACGATGAACGCGCTCTACCAGGAGTCGATGGCCGCGACCGTCGATCGCCTGGAGGCCGAGAAGGACGACATCACCGGTGTCGTCCTCACCTCCGCGAAGAAGACCTTCTTCGCCGGCGGCGACCTCAAGGACATGACGAGCGATCGCAGCGGTGTCTCCAAGGAGGAGATCGCCACGCAGATCACCGAGACCACCAACGCCATGAAGAAGGTGCTGCGTCGTCTCGAGACCCTGGGCAAGCCGGTCGTCGCGGCCATCAACGGTGCCGCGCTCGGCGGCGGCCTGGAGATCGCGCTGCACACCCACTACCGCATCGCCGCGGACGTCAAGGGTGTTCAGATCGGTCTGCCCGAGGCCACCCTCGGCCTGCTGCCCGGCGGCGGCGGCGTCGTCCGTACCGTCCGTCTGCTCGGTATCCAGAACGCCCTGATGGGCGTCCTGCTCCAGGGCCAGCGTTTCAACCCGACCAAGGCCAAGGAGACCGGTCTGGTCAACGAGGTCGTCGGGTCCATCGAAGAACTGGTCCCCGCCGCCAAGGCCTGGATCAAGGAGAATCCCGAGGCCCAGCAGCCGTTCGACGTCAAGGGCTACAAGATCCCGGGCGGTGCTCCCACCAACCCGGCGTTCGCCGCGAACCTCCCGGCTCTTCCGGCCCTGCTGCGCAAGCAGATCAAGGGCGCCAACATGCCGGCGCCGCGCGCCATCCTGGCCGCTGCCGTCGAAGGCGCCTACGTCGATGTCGACACCGCCGACATCATCGAGACCCGCTACTTCGTCTCGCTGGTCACCGGCCAGGTCGCGCAGAACATGATCAAGGCGTTCTTCTTCGACCTGCAGCACATCAACGGCGGCGGCTCGCGCCCCGAGGGCTATGACAAGTTCACCGCCAAGAAGGTCGGCGTCATCGGCGCCGGAATGATGGGCGCGGCAATCGCTTACGTGTCGGCGAAGGCCGGCATCGAGGTCGTCCTCAAGGACATCGACCTCGACGCTGCCAAGCGCGGCAAGGGGTACTCGGAGAAGCTCGAGGAGAAGGCTCTCGCCAAGGGCAAGACCACCCAGGAGAAGAGCGACGCACTCCTCGCCCGCATCCACCCGACCGTCGATCCCCAGGACTTCAAGGGCGTCGACCTCGTCATCGAGGCCGCCTTCGAGTCGGTCGAGGTCAAGCGCAAGGTGTTCCAGGAGATCGAGGACATCGTCGAGCCCGACGCCGTCCTGGGTTCCAACACCTCGACCCTGCCGATCACCATCCTCGCCGAGAGCGTGAAGCGGTCCGAGGACTTCATCGGTATCCACTTCTTCTCGCCGGTCGACAAGATGCCGCTGGTCGAGATCATCAAGGGTGAGAAGACCTCGGATGCCGTGCTGGCCAAGGTCATCGACTACACCCTACAGATCCGCAAGACCCCGATCGTCGTCAACGACAGCCGTGGCTTCTTCACCAGCCGCGTCATCGGCACCTTCATCAACGAGGCCATCGCGGCCGTCGGTGAGGGCGTCGAACCGGCGTTCATCGAGCATGCGGGCACCCAGGCCGGTTACCCGGCCGCGCCGCTCCAGCTCATGGACGAGCTGACCCTGACCCTGCCGCAGAAGATCCGCAAGGAGACCGAGGCGGCGCTCAAGGCAGAGGGCAAGGAAGTTCCGCAGCACGGCTCGAACGCCGTCGTCGACTGGATGGTCGAGAACGGCCGTACCGCCAAGAAGGACGGCAAGGGCTTCTACGACTACGACGAGAACGGCAAGCGCACCCAGCTCTGGCCGGGTCTGCGTGAGCAGTTCAAGTCGGGTACCACGGAGATCCCGCTCGAGGACATGAAGGAGCGCATGCTCTTTGCCGAAGCCCTCGAGACCGTCAAGTGCTTCGACGAGGGTGTGCTCACCTCCGTCGAGGACGCCAACATCGGTTCGATCTTCGGCATCGGCTTCCCGGCCTGGACCGGTGGTGTCATCCAGTACATCAACGGCTACGAGGGTGGCGTGCCCGGTTTCGTCGCGCGTGCCAAGGAACTTGCCGGCAAGTACGGCAAGCACTTCGAGCCGCCGGCCTCGCTCGTCGAGAAGGCTGACCAGGGTGTCACCAAGCTGACCAACGAGAACCTCACTGCGAATTGACGATCTCGCTGGGTGACCAGCAGACAACAAGGGCCCCGGCCGGATTCGTTCCGGCCGGGGCTTTGCTGTGCCAGAACCGTTCCCGCGTCGCCATTTCCATGCCGATGATCTGATCTGATCAGCGGGACGGAAACGGGACCGCGGGAAGGCTCAGTCCTCGGTCGCCACCTCGGCGCCGCCGACGCTGAGGACGACGCGGGCGCCGTAGGGCACCGCCTCGACGAGGCGCAGCTGGGCCAGTGCCGGGTGGGCATCGAGCAACCGGCCCGCGTTGGCCAGCGCGCGCAGCGCGGCGGTCTCCGCGCGTGCCGCCTCGAGCTTGGCCTGACCGCGGGTCTTCGCCGTGATCACCTCGAGGGCCGCGGTGCGGACCTCGGCCGGGACGATGACGTCGCGAATGACGACCTCGAGAACCTCCAGACCGACGGTGCCGGCTACCTCGGCAGCCGCGGCGCGGATCGGCGTGACGTCGACGGCCTCGCCGCGACGGACGAGGTCGTCCGAACCCACGCCGGCGCAGACCTCGCGCAGCGCGACCTGCGCGGCCAGGTAGACCGCGCCGATCGGGTCGGCAGACCGCTCGACGAAGGCCACCGCGTCGATCACGCAGGCGCGCAACGTCATCGAGACACGGACCGACATGGAGTCGGCGGTGAGTACCTCCTGCGGCGCGACGGGGATCAGTCGCTCGCGCAGGTCGACGTCGAACGTGGCGTCAGGCTTGCGCACACGGTGGCGGCCGGCGGGCAGTGCCTGGACGGCGGTACCCCGGTAGGCCAGCACGGTGTGACCCGGCGAGACGGTGATTCGGTTGTGGAACAGCATGACGATCCTCCTTCCGTTGCGTCGCAATGCTTGTCGGGTCGGGCATGGGTTCGGATGGCGACACCGCTCGTGGGTGGGCGAGCCGGTGGGGTGCGCCGCGGAGTCGAGGACGACTCGGACGACGACCACAGGACCGGCCGGCCCGTGCTCCCGGGAGCGGTGCCGTGTCAGGACTCGAACCTGTTCGGGATGTATCCCTTGCCATCTGAAGGCGGACGAGGATTCCGACGCGCAGAAACACTTCGCGGTACCCCGCTCCGGTCTGCTGGTCTCGTGCCGAACGGGAACTATGCCAGCGTCGTACACTGGGGCGCAACGGAATAACGGCGAGTGGCGGGGGTGACCCTTCGTGACGCGCCCTCCGCAAGCTCCGGGCGCTCCTCAGGGAGCGGGGGGTGGGCGGATTCGATCGGTCGCTGCCACAGCGGGATCGGTTGGTCCTCAGTATCCGCGGCCTGGTGGCCGTCGTGGACTGCGGAAGAACTCGTTGTGGTCGGAGCGAGCCCAACTATCGCTCCCTGAGGAGGCCGGAGCTTGCGGAGGCCGTCACGAAGGGTCCCGGTGAGATGCGGCGCCAAACCCTTCGAGGCTCGTCGCTGGCGCTCCTCGCACCTCAGGGCGCAGAGGGAGGACATCGCTTGCACCCCAACAGACCAGCGGTTGTGTCGTTCTTTCGGATCAGGGAGCAGGATAAGTCGGTCATTCTTTCGGGCCGGGGGCGGGGATGGAACCGTAGGGGGTCGTCGCACGTCCAAGTGCGCGTGATCCCGATACCCACTGATCGTTCCGGCCTCATCCTGCGCGAGCACGCGGTGCGCGCCGGACTCTCCGACGCCGACCTCGACGAGGCGGTGACCCGCGACCACCTGGTGTGTCTGGGTCCCGGTGTGTTCGCGCTCGCGGTGGGGTACCTGTTGTGGTCGCGGGGGGCTTGACCGGGAGAACCTCTCCCACATCGATGTCACCGGGCGAGGAAGGCCCCCACCGTCGCCTCGAACGCAGCCTTGGCCTCGATCATCACCCAGTGCCCGCACCTCGGGAAGATGTGCAACTCGGCGTCGGGGATCAGGCGCATCGGGACCAGTGCCATGTCAGGTGGGCTGACACGGTCGTCGCGGCCCCAGGTCAGCAGCGTCGGGCAGGCGACTTTGTGCATCGACGCCCAGTACGGCGGGTTGTCGGACGCGGCCATGAACTGCTGCTGCATCTCGAATGCCGCCGAGCCGTACATCATCTGCGCCGTCTTCTGCGCGTCGGGATTGATGGCGGCCTCCCAGCGCTCGGCGATCAGTTCCTCGGTGACCAGGGCGCGGTCGAAGACCATCGAGGTGAGCCAGCGGACGAGCTTGTCCTTGTCCGGGGCGTCGGTGAACTCCTGCAGGAGTCGGAGGCCCTCACTGGGGCTGGGGCTGAACACATTCGGGCCGACGCCGCCGATGGTCACGAGCTTCTCGACGCGCTCGGGCTTCTTGATCGCCAGGTTGACGCCGACGACGCCGCCCATCGAGTTGCCGATCATCGCGGCCTTGTCGATGCCTAGCGCGTCCATGAACCGGATGACCGAACCGCCGGCGGTCAGCACCGGGTGGCCTTCGACGGCGTCGCTGACGCCGAAGCCGGGGAACTCGAGAACGAAACAATGGTGCGTCTGTGCGAAGTGACCGAGGTTCCCGCGGTAGTTGCGCCAGCCGGTCACGCCGGGGCCCGACCCGTGCAAGAGGATCAACGGCGGCGCGTCGGCGTCACCGGCCTCGTGATAGCGCAGCGTGCCCTGGTCGGTCGTCAGTTCCCGTTTGGTCGCATCGAAGGTGACATCCACGTCGACCAGACTAGAACGTGTTCTAATCCGTTGTCACCGGGTGGGCGTGATCCGGCCGATCCGCTGCGGTCAGATGTCCGACCCCGATGATGTCGTGCAGGATGCGGTGCACGATCGCGTCGCCGACCACCTCGTAGTGGACCATCCGGCCGGCCTTCTCCGAACGGACCCACCCCTGGTCGCGCAGTTTGCGGATCGACTGCGACGCGGCGTTCTCGGTGATGCCGATGCGGGTGGCGAGCTCGGCCACGGTCGACCCCGGGTGGGCATGCATCTCCGCGACGAGCCGGAGCCGGTTCGGGTCGCTGAGCAGCATGAACCGTGCAGCCCAGGAGTCCGCGTCAAACGAGTTCGGGTCGAAGTCGGTCACCGGCTCTCCTCGTCCTCTCGGTGTTGCTGCAGGTATACCGCCCATCGTTCACCGCCGCCCCCGGTGGCGGCAAATGTGTGTCTGGGGGAACATATGTCCGTGCACACAGATGTAGGGGGAGCGTCGTCGGTCGTTCGCGGAGTCGCCACGGCCGGAGCTGCTGTGCTGCTCGCGACTGTCGCACTCGCCGGCTGCTCGGCGTCGGATCAGCCCACGGTGGCCGATCAGATCGTGCTCGGGGAGGGCCAGGCGCTCGGCGACTTCAACCCGATGCTGGGCTACGCGCAGCTCGGTGTCTCACCCGTCTACGATGGCTTGCTCGTCCCGGCCGCGGACGGCGATGACCGTGTTCCCGACCTCGTCCCGGCCCTGGCCGAGTCCCGGCCCGAGCGCGTCGCGCCGCGGACGTGGCGGGTGCCGCTCAAGAGTGGCATCTCGTTCTCCGACGGCACCGATTTCGACGCCGCCGACGTCGTCGCGACGTACCGGGCGGTCGTCGATTCGCGGGTGGCGTCGTCGATCTCCACCGACTTCGCGCCGATCGTCGCGGTCGAGGCCGACGGGCCGCGGGCGGTGACGGTCCGGATGAACACCGACGCCGATCCGTCGCCCTACCTCCTGGTGGGCGTCGTACCGTCGGAACGGGTGGAGGACGCGCCGGCCGCGGAGTGGGCGCTGAACACCGAACCGGTGGGCACTGGGGCCTACCGGCTGGAATCGCTCGAACCCGACCAGTCCGTTTTCGTTGCGCGTGAGGATCATTGGGGCAATCGGCCCGCGGTGCAGCGCCTCGTCTACACCCACGTGCCCGACGACAACACCCGCGCACAGCGGATCGCGGCCGGCGAGATCGACGGCGCGAATCTGCCGCCGAGACTCGCCGAAGGCCTCGAGGGCCGTGACGGCATCGACGTGATCTCGGTGAAATCCGCTGACTGGCGCGGCATCTCGCTGCCGAGCGCGAACCCCTTCACCGCCGATCCGGCGGCGCGCCTCGCCATGAACCTGGGGGTCGACCGGCAGGCAGTCGTCGACGATGTGCTCACCGGTGACGGCGAACCCGCGAGCACCCCGGTCGCTCCGGTATACGGGGCGAGCGTCTACGACGAGGGCGCGCAGTTCGAGTTCGACGCCGACGGTGCGAGGGCGGCACTCGACGCGGCGGGGTGGCGGACGGGCGCCGACGGCGTACGTGTCCGCGGCGCCGATCGCGCATCGTTCCCGCTTCTCTACAACGCGCAGGACACCCTTCGCCGCGACCTCGCGGTCGCGTTCGCGGCGGCGATGAAACCGATCGGCGTCGAGGTGCTCACCCGCGGTACCAGCTGGGACGACATCGACTCCGAATTGTCGACGGCAGCAGTGGTTCTGGGTGGGGGAGCGACGCCCTACAGCATCGACTCGCAGATCTACGACACGCTGCACACCCGGTTTCCGGACTCGTCGCCGTACTCCAACCCCGGTGACCTCACCGCCCCCGGGCTGGACGCGCTGCTCGACGAGGCCCGCGCGAGCGCGCCCGGGCCGGACAACGACCTGCGCTACCAACGCATCCAGCAGGTCTATGTGGCCCAGCCGTCCTACGTCTTCCTGGCCTTTCTCCACCACACCTATGCCGTCCGCGGCGAGGGCTGGCGGCACGACGCACCGATTCTGGAGCCCCATTCGCACGGGGTGACCTGGGGTCCGTGGTGGAACATCCCGTCCTGGCAGCCGGTTTCGTGACAGCGCTCACCTCGTCGGTAGGGTCTGCACGCGACGTCGACGCGGACGATCGCTCCCGGCTCGAACGGCCTCGGCGTGAGCGATCGCGAGGACGCGACTCGCGGGCGCGCCGCGGCGGCCGGCTCCTGCTCCGGCGCGTCCTACTGATGATCCCCACGACGATCCTGGTGTCGCTGGGGATCTTCGCCGTCGCCGCGGCGTCGCCCTTCGATCCGCTCACCGCTCATCTCGGTGACGACTACCAGTCGGCGACCCCCGCCCAGCGGGAGGCTATCGCGGCCGCCTACGACCTGGACCAGCACTGGCTGAGCGCCTGGTGGAACTGGTGGGTCGCGCTCTTCCATGGCGACCTGGGCTGGTCGTCGACCCAGGGCCAGGCGGTGGGAGATGTGATCGCGCAACGACTTCCGTTCACCCTCGGGATGTCGGCGGCCGCGCTGGTCTCCGCCGCGCTGATCGCCGTCGTCGGCGGTGCCGTCATCGGCATGCGGCGGGGAGGGCTGTCGGATCGGGCGTGTACGGCGCTGGCGGCCATGCTGGCCGCGACCCCACCGTTCGTGGTGTCGCTCGTGCTGGTCAGCACCTTCGCGGTCGCGCTCGGCTGGTTCCCGACCTCCGGCGCCCGACGCCCCGGCGACGACTACTCGCTCGACGGGCTGGTCACCCATGCCGTGTTGCCGTACCTGGCCCTGACGGTGTCGATGGTTCCGTGGTTGCTCCTGACCATGCGCACGGCCGTCGTCGAGGCCACCGGTTCGGACGCGGTGCGGGCCGCCCGTGCCCGTGGCGTGAACGGGTGGACGCTGCTGCGAGGACACGTGGTTCCGGTGTCGGTGCTGCCAACACTCGCACTCCTCGGGACCCGGCTGCCCGAACTCATCGCCGGCGCGGCCATCGTCGAGACCGTGTTCGGATGGCCGGGTCTCGCCGAAGCCCTGGTCGATTCGGCCGTCGCCCTGGACTTCTCGTTGCTCGCTGCACTCGCCATCGGTTCGGCCGTGCTCGTCCTCCTCGGGTCGGCGCTGTCCGACGCGGCGGCGGTGGCGATCGATCCGCGGATCGGACTGACCGCGTGACGACGATCGGTGGCGCGTCGACGATGCAGCTGACGAGCCCTCGGGCGACGGTCGGTTACCGCCTGGCCCTCGTCGCGCCGTGGGTGATGCTGGCAGTTCTGGTCGTGACGGCGGTCGGGTGGCCCGTGGTCGCAGGCGACCAGACCGCCGATTTCGCTCGTTCACTGCTGCCGCCGGGTGCTGAGGCGGCGCTCGGGACCGATCATTCCGGGTACGACCTCGGCGTCAGAACCGCCGAAGGACTGCGGATCTCGCTGCTGATCGCCGCCGCGTGCGCGGTCCTGGCAACGGCCCTGGGCGTCATCGTCGGCCTGGGCGCGGTGACGGTCGGCGGGTGGTTCGACGCCGTGATCATGCGCGTCGTCGACGGCGTCAATGCCCTGCCCCACCTGGTCGTCGGGGTCGTCATCGCCGCGATGTGGCGAGGCGAGCCGGTCGCGATCATCGCGTCGATAGCCCTGACCCACTGGCCTGCCGTGGCGCGGGTGGTGCGCGCCGAACTGCTGGAGGCGATGTCGTCGGGGTGGGTGGAATCGGCCCGGCTGGCCGGCGCATCCCGCACCTTCATCGCCGTCCGTCACCTGGCGCCCGCGGTGAGCGGCCAGGTGCTGGTCGCGATGACCGTGCTGTTGCCCCATGCGGTCTGGCATGAGACGACGCTGTCGTTCCTGGGCGTCGGGCTGTCCCCGGATGCCGCAAGTCTCGGCACGCTGCTCGGTCAGGCGCGCGGTGACATCCTCACCGGTGCGTGGTGGACGCTGGTGGTGCCGGGCGTCGCCCTGATGGTCACGGCACTGGCGTGTGCGGCTGCGGCGTCGTCGCTGCGCCGAGCCACGTTGCCGCCGGCCGGTGAGGTGTGGCGATGAGTGCTGGACTCGACGGGGTGACGGTCGACATCGTGACCCGAAGCGGATGGAACCGGTCGGCGGTCCGGGTCCTCGACGACGTCACGTTGCCGTTGCCCGCCGGGACGCTGACCGCTCTCGTGGGCCAATCCGGCTGCGGTAAGTCGATGGTCGCGGCAGTGCTGTCCGGTCTGCTCCCGCCGGGCGCTGCGGTGACCGGACGGCTGCGGGTGGGCGGCCAGGAGTTCACCGACCACCAACTGCTCGGTGACGACCGACGGTGGCGCGAGGTCCGCGGGCGTCGCGTCGGCTTCGTGCCCCAATCGGTGGCCACCTCCTTCACCCCGGTGCGCAGCGTCGGAGCCCAGCTCGACGAGGTGATCGGCATCCTGGACGGTACGCATGACGCCGTCGAGTTGTGCCGGCGCGTGCAACTCGACCCCGATGCGCTCGGGTTGTATCCCCACGAGCTGTCCGGTGGCATGGCACAGCGCGCCGCGATCGCCGCGGCCCTGGCCGGCGACCCGGACACGATCGTCGCCGACGAGCCCACCTCCGCACTCGACGCCGAACTCGCCGCCGACATCTGGGAACTCCTCGCCGACACCGCACGGCGCGGCGCCGCGGTCCTCGTGATCACGCATGACGTCGAGACGATGCGCCGCGGGTGCGATTCGGTGGCCGTCATGCGGGCGGGGCGGGTCGTCGACCACAGCCGTCTCGATCAGATCGCCGACTCCGACGACGCCTATGTCGCCGGGTTCTTCGAGAGGGTGCCGTGACCACGGGAGACCTCCTCGTCGGGACGGGACTCACGGCGCGCTTCGGGGACGCGGTGGTGTTCGACGCGCTCGACGTCGGCGTGGCGGCCGGGTCGGTGACCGGCGTGGTCGGGCGATCGGGGAGTGGCAAGACGACGCTGCTGCGCATCCTCGCCGGGCTGAGCGCACCGGCCGAGGGATCGGTCGAGTGGTGCGGCGACCGGCGGCGTCCCGGGGATGTCGGCCTGCTCGCCCAGCATCCGCGGTTGGTGACCAACCCGCGGTGGACGCTGCGCCGGATCGTCGCCGAACCCGCGACGATCGCGCGACGCGACTGTGACGTCGAGAGTGCCGCGATGCGCGTCGGACTCGATCCGGCGCTGCTCGACCGCTATCCCGCACAGGTCAGTGACGGTCAACTGCAGCGCGCGTGCCTCGCGCGGCTCGTGGTGCAGCAACCGCGGGTCGTGCTGTGCGACGAACCGACCGCGATGCTCGATCCGGTCGCGTCCCGCGCCGTGGCCTCGCTGCTCGACGACCTCGTCGCCGACGGGGTCGGTCTGCTGCTGGTGAGCCACGACCGGCGGCTGGTGGAGTCGCGCAGCCGGGATGTCGTCGACCTCGATCGGCGCTGATCACATCTGCAGGCGGATGGCGTCGTCCTCGCCGAACTGGTCTTCGAGGACCTCGGGGGAGTAGTCGAGGTCGATCTCGGCGACCGGGCGGCCCCGGGCGGACTCGATGGCCGACAGCCGGCGCTGGGCGCGGTCGGCGGCATAGGCCAGGAACTCGTCGTTGTCGAGGCCGAAGGGTTGGACCTCGAACTGCTGGTTGACCCACTCGATCATGCCCAGGGCGAGCGGCAGCAGCTCGTTCATGCGTTCGCCCACGGCGTCCCAGAGCGAGTCATCGGCCGCCACGTGCCGGCGGCATGTGAAGGTTCCCCACGCCATGTGCCGGCGCTCGTCGTCGCCGATGAACCGGATCAGCTTCTGCATCCCGGGGAAGATCCCGTGCTGGGTACAGACCTTCTGCCACGCGTGGTAACCGGTGAGCGCCAGGCTGCCCTCGATCACGTGGTTGTAGGTGACGCTGGCGCGGATCTGGTTCCGCGGCGACGGGTCGTGGTCGAGGATGTGCAGGGACGCCGGCAGCTCCTCGTAGAACAGCTGGTGGTAGTACGGATTCGCGCTGACGAAGTTCTGGAGGTCGCCGGTGAGGCCGACGGCGTCCATCCATCGCCGGAACACCTGGGTGTGCTTGGCCTCCTCGAAGCAGAACTGCGACAGGTACATCTCGTCGCCGAAGCGGCCCTCGGTCGCCATCGCCTTCATGAACGGCTGGATGTCCTGGGTGACCGCCTCCTCGCCGGCGATGAACTGACTCACCAGATAGGTGGCGCTCCGGCGCTGCTCGTCGGTGAGCTCCGCCCAGTCCTGAGCGTCCTGCGAGAAGTCGATGGCGACCGGGTCCCAGAACCGTGCATTGCCTTTCACGAAGAGCCGCAACGGAAACGAGTCCCAGTTGAGACCGCCTTGTCGCAATGACGAGAAGTCCTGCCGGCCCTCCGCTTTGTGTTCGATGAGAGTCATGAGATCACCAGCCAGACACTTCGGAAGTGGAATACCCCGACGCTAACCCGTTCCTCGATCCGCAGACATGAGATCGGCCAACTCTGTTGTCGCCGAGGTGCTTTGCGGTGTGGCGCGGACCGACCGGCGCCCTCGACGCTTCGGACCCGTCGTCGTCGACCGTGCGGCCTCGTTCGTCGACTGTGCGCCTTTGCCGTCGACTGTGCAGCGGTTCCTGGCCGCCGGGACAGCGGTCGCGCCCGCCACGAAATCCTCGGCTGGAACGTCACCCCCAATCCTGTGCCATGGATTGCGTGAAACGCCTGCGAAGGTGTCACCGGTGGACCACCATGTGATCTACGTCGCATAAGCAGACGGCGATATCTGACGCCCCGATTCGGGGTGGCACGAGCGAGGAGCACGAATGAAGACCAAAGGTGCAGTTCTGCGCAATCCGGGCGAAGAGTGGAAGATCGAGGAGTTCGAGCTCGGCGATCCGGTCGCGGGTGAAGTCCAGGTCAAACTCGTCAGCTCGGGTCTGTGCCACTCGGATCACCACCTGCGGACCGGCGACAGCCCGGCACCCATGCCGGTGCTCGGTGGTCACGAGGGCGCCGGCATCGTCACCAAGGTGGGCCCGGGTGTCACCCGCCTCAAGGAGGGTGACCACGTCGTCACCGCCTTCATCCCCGCGTGCGGCACGTGCGAGCCGTGCTCACGCGGTCAGCAGAACATCTGCGACGAGGGCGCGCGCCTTCTGACCGGTCTGTCCATCGCCGACGACACGAACCGCGCGTACACCCACGACGGGGTGCCCCTGGTGCAGATGTGCATGCTCGGCACCTTCGCCCCGTACATCACGGTCAACCAGGCGTCGCTGGTCAAGATCGAAGACGACATCCCCCTTCAGACGGCTGCGCTGCTCGGTTGCGGTGTGGCGACCGGCTGGGGTTCGGCCGTCGAGATCGGCGGCACCCACGCCGGTGACACCGTGGTGGTCGTGGGCATCGGTGGTGTCGGTATCAACTCGGTGCAGGGTGCCGCGGCGGCCGGTGCGCGCAACGTCATCGCCGTCGATCCGGTGCCGTTCAAGTTGCAGATGGCCGAAAAGCTGGGTGCGACACACACGTTCCCGTCGATGGAGGCGGCGCTCGAGGCGATCGGTGACATCACCTGGGGCAAGATGGCCAATACGACCATCCTCACGGTGGGTGAGATCGACGGGTCGATGATCGCCCCGGCTCTGGCGCTCACCGGCAAGGCGGGGCAGGTCGTCGTGGTGGGCATGGGCAACTTCGCCTCGATGGACGCCCAGATGAACCTCTTCGATCTCACCCTCATGCAGAAGCGTGTGCAGGGCGCCATCTTCGGCGGTGCGAGCCCCCGCACCCAGGTTCCGGCGCTCCTGAACGAGTACCGGGCCGGCAAGCTCAACCTCGACGACCTGGTGACCAACACCTACCGACTCGACCAGATCAACGAGGCCTACGACGACATGCTGGCGGGCAACAACATCCGCGGCATGATCGTCTACGGCGACGACGACTACTGAGCCTGACCGATCAGCGACGCCAGGTCACCGTCCGGTGGCCTGGCGTCGCTGGTTCACCAGCAGGTTGAGGAAGCGCACGCCCAGACCGAGGAGCAGCAGGGTGCTCGCCATCTGGATCGACACCGCGACGCGCGCACCCTGCGAATCCGGCGCGATGTCGCCGAAACCCGTCGTGGTGAACACGGTGAGGCAGAAGTACAGGGCGTCGATCCGGGTGAGCGACGCGTTGAAACTGCCGGGATCGTATTCGGAGAACAGGAAGTACGTCGTCGCGAACGCGACGATGTAGAACCCGGCCAGCGCCACCAGCATCTCCATCGCGGTCGCGACGGGCCGGTCGGAGCCGGCGAACTTGCGGACCTCCCAGACACAGAACGCGATCAGCAGCGCGGCCCCGACGACGAGGCCGAGATAGTTCAGGTCGCTCTCTTTGTCGATGGGCAGCAGGAAGTATCCGGCGAGCAGGACGACGGCGGCTCCGATCGGTCGCAGCAGGGCGACCGTGAGTTCGCGTCCCCGGACCAGACCCAGTGATGCGGCCGTACCCGGCGGACCCTCGTCGCGCGGACCGGGTCCGCCGGGCACGTCGTTCACCAGATCCGCACGCGTTCGGCGGGGTCCAGGTACAGCGAGTCCCCGGGCTTGACGTCGAAGGCCTCGTGGAACGCGTCCATGTTGCGGACGACGCCGTTGCACCGGAACTCCGGCGGCGAATGCGGGTCGATCGAGAGGCGTCGGATGGCTTCGGCATCCCGGGTCTTGGTCCGCCAGATCTGCGCCCAGCTGTAGAACACGCGCTGTGTTCCGGTCAGGCCGTCGATGATCGGCGGTTGGGCCCCGCTCGCCTCGTTCGCGATCTGGTACGCGACGAGTCCGATCGACAACCCGCCGAGGTCACCGATGTTCTCACCGATGGTGAAGTCGCCGTTGACCTTGTGCTCGGGATCGAGTCCGGTCGGGGTGAACTCACCGTATTGGTCGATGAGTTTGCGTGTCCGCGAGGAGAACTCGGTCCGGTCGGTGTCGGTCCACCAGTCGACGAGGTTGCCGTCGCCGTCGTACTTCGCGCCCTGATCGTCGAATCCGTGCCCGATCTCGTGACCGATGACCGCGCCGATGCCGCCATAGTTGACCGCGTCGTCGGCGTCGGGGTCGAAGAACGGCGGCTGCAGGATCGCCGCCGGGAACACGATCTCGTTCATGCCGGGGTTGTAGTAGGCGTTGACCGTCTGCGGCGTCATGAACCATTCGTCGTGGTCGACCGGTGAGCCGATCTTGGCGAACTCGCGGTCCTGCTCGAACGACGCGGACCGGGCGACGTTCCCGATGAGGTCGCCGCGATCGACGCTCAACGAACTGTAGTCGCGCCACTTGGCCGGATAGCCGATCTTGGGGGTGAACTTGCCGAGCTTGACCAGCGCCTTCTCCCGGGTCTCCGGGGTCATCCACGGCAGGTCGGAGATGTTGCGGCGGTAGGCCTCGACCAGGTTGGCGATCAGCTCGTCCATCCGTGCCTTGGCCTCGGGCGGGAAGTGCTTGGCCACATAGAGTTTGCCGACCGCGAATCCCATCGCGGCCTCGACGAACCCGACGCCCCGCTTCCACCGGTCGCGGTTGGCCTCCGCGCCGGTCAGGATGCGGCCGTAGAAGTCGAAGTTCTCGTCGACGAACGGTGCGGACAGGTACGACGCGGCCGAATGCACGAGCCGCCAGGTCAGCCAGGTCTTCCACTCGTCGAGGGGGCGATCCGTGAGGAGGCCGGCGACGCCCGACAGGAACGACGGCTGCGCGACGACGACCTCGGCGAAGGTCGCGTCACCGCTGGTGCCCAGGCCGCCGAACCACTCCGAAAATGGGAAACCGTCTGCGGTGGTGCTCAACTCGTCGAGCGACATGAGGTTGTACGTGAGCTCGGCATCGCGGCGCCGGACCACATCCCAGTGCTGAGCGGCGATGGCCGTCTCGAGGTCGAGGACCGTCGCGGCCCGGGCGGCGGCGTCGTCGAATCCGGCGAGAGCGAACATGCGCTCGACGTGCGCGACGTACGCAGTCCTGGTCTCGGCGTGCTTGTCCTCCCGGTAGTAGGACTCGTCGGGCAGTCCGAGACCCGACTGCGTCAGGTGCACGAGGTATCGGTCGGACTGCTTCGCATCCGTGTCCACGTAGTAGCCGAACAGACCGCCGGTGCCATGGCGCTGCAGCCGTCCGACCCGCCGGGCCAGCGCCTCGAGCGAGTCGATGGCCGCGATTTTCTCCAGTTCCCCGGTGATCGGGCCGATCCCGAGGGCCTCGATGTGGTCGGTGTCCATGAACGACGCGTACAGGTCACCGATCTTCTGCTCGTCGGAACCGCTTTCCGGGTTCGACGAGGCGCAGTCGGTGATGATGTCGCGCACGTTCTCCTCGGAGTTGTCGCGCAGCACGTGGAAGGCGCCGTCGACGGAACGGTCGTCGGGGATGACGTGCGACTCGAGCCACTTGCCGTTGACGTGAGCGAACAGGTCGTCCTGAACGCGGACGGAATCGTCGACCCACTCGAGGTCGAGTCCGGAGCTGAGGTCGGTATTCGATGCAGTCACGCGCTCCATCCTGTCACCGGATCGTCTATTCGTCAGCCGCCTCCGCCGTGGGCGAAATCGGAGAGTCCCTGGTCGTTGCCGGGCGAGAGCTTCGTGGCGGCCTCGAGCGTCTCATCCCGCCCCTGAGGTGCGAGCTTGCGAGCGTCGCCCCCGCTCCCTGAGGAGCGAGCTTGCGAGCGTCTCACTCCGCCCCCTGAGGAGCGAGCTTGCGAGCCCGACCCCTGCTCCCTGAGGAGCGAGCTTGCGAGCCCGACCCCTGCTCCCTGAGGAGCGAGCTTGCGAGCGTCACGAAGGGTCCTGGTGAGATGCGTGGGCTGACCCTTCGTGACGCGCCCTCCGCAAGCTCCGGGCGCTCCTCAGGGAGCGGGGGCTGACGCGCCCTCCGCAAGCTCCGGGCGGTCCTCAGGGAGCGGGGGTGACGCGCCTCTGCGAGCTCCGGGCCGCTCCTGGGGGAGGGGGGTGGTCGTGCGCTCTGCAAGCTCGCGGCGCCCCGATTGTGACCGACAGACTTCAACTCGACTCCCAGACTTCGATCGAAGTCTGCCGGTCGAGTTGAAGTCTGCCGGTCGCCGGCCCAGCGCCCTCTGGCTCTTTCAGAGCAGGGAGCAGGGGTGCTCCCTGCTCCCGAACATGCGTTGCCCGGTCACCCCGGGACGGCAGTGGCGAGTGGAATCACTGTGGAGTTGTCAAGGAACACATGTAGTCCCGGACATGAGTCGGGTGCGGAAGGTGCTGCGCGAAAGAGTGCGGTCGGGGTGGTGGTCAGGTGGCTGTTCAGGCGGCCTCGTCGAGTCGCATGGTGCGGCGGTTGTAGGCGGGTAACGGTCGACGCAGTGGGTCGATGGTCGCGGGTGGGACGAGCCAGGGGTGTCGGTCGAAACCCATGACGATGTCCCAACCGTGGTGGTGGACCTGGGTGTGGCAGCGCTGGCACAGCAGACACCCGTTGTCGAGGTCGGTGGGTCCGCCGTCGGCCCACGACTTGATGTGATGCACCTGCGTATGGGACGGCGGCGCACCACATTTGATGCAGCAGGCGTCGCGGACGATTACCGCCTTGCGTAAGTGTGACGGATACAACCGGCGGGTGTGACCCATCTGTAGTGGTACGCCCTCACTATCGAGGATTATCTCCGTGAGCGAGCCGTCGCACGACACCTGTTTCGCGGCGGCATGGCTGACCGATCCGGTCCACGGCAGCGTCGCCAGGTCTTCGGTCGCGGGGATCGTCAGCATCAGTTGCGTGCGTGGGCTTCCGACGGTGTCGAGGGTGGCGCCGATCGCTGCTTGATCGAGGATCAGTTCGAAGGCGTCGGCGCGGCGTTGCTCGGCGGTGCGCCGGTCCTCGGTGCCGTCGGGTTCGGGCCGCGGACAGGACCGTTCGTCGATCATCGCCATGAACTTCTCACCGACCACCTGGGTGAGGTCGGCGCGCACCTCGACGCGGCCGTCGTCGGTGGTGTGCGCGTTGACCGAGTTCAGCGATGGGTCGTCAGCCGAGGGGACACCGGTGTCGGAGGCATAGGCAAGGTTGTTGGCGATCGCGCGAGCATGCTTGAGCACTTGCGACGGCGTCGCACCGGACAGTGCTTGGGCGATGAGTTCGATCTCGTACCGTGAGCGGTCGTCGTCGGAACCACCATCGGCGCAGCACTTCTCGATCTGGTTCATGCCGCGAACAATGGCGTCGACGATTTCGCTGGACAGTCGCCCGTCGGCGGCATGACGAGACAGCGCCGGCAACCCCGGCAGGGCATCGACACTTCGCATGGTGCGTTGGGCGGCGGCCGGGGCGTGGCCTGACTCGATCAGTAACTTCTTGGTGGTGCTGCCGGCTTTCTGCGCGACGCCGAGGTCGTCGAGTTGTGCT
Organism: Gordonia sp. BP-119; assembly: GCF_016924115.1. Lineage (NCBI taxonomy): Bacteria > Bacillati > Actinomycetota > Actinomycetes > Mycobacteriales > Gordoniaceae > Gordonia > Gordonia sp. BP-119. The sequence continues at coordinate 74,132 of NZ_JAFFZF010000007.1, read as the reverse complement.
GCGTGCGCGACGATCTGGTGGTCGACGGTGTTGCGGATCAGGCGCAACGTGTCGAGGGCGTCGAGAGTTTCTCTGCCTGTTCGGTCGTCGGCGGGTGGGGTGGTCTCGATGAGTCGATCGAGGAGGGTGGCAAGCTCTGGCATGACTCCAAGGTACCGGAACATGCGTTCGATTACGAGGAGTCTCAACAGGCCCGAAACACGAATTCATCGACTGTGCAGTGTTTTTCGTCGACTGTGCGTCCATTGGCGTTGACTGTGCAACCCCCCGTCGACCGAGGTGCACTCCAGTCGTATTCGTGCCCGTTCGGGGGGCAAATGTGTTGTGTCCTCGATGGAGCGGGGGTCTGAGGACTCTCCCGGGCCGCATCCGCAACACGCCGTGCCTGGGGTGCTGCGTCCGTCGGGGTCATTCAGCGGCGTCGGGGTTACCGAGTGGCTTCGACTCGGCGCCTCGACCTCGACGCGCTCCTTCGTCGCTTGCTCGGCCCGGCGGCTTCGCTCGGTGCCGGCTCAACCAGCGGGGGGCGAGCGCCGGTTCGTGAATGGCTGGGGCGCTTCGTCCGTCGGGGTCACTCGGCGTCGGGTCACCAGGTGGCTTCGACTCGGCGCCTCGCTTCGCTCGGTGCCGGCTCAACCAGCGGGGGTCGTGAATGGCTGGGGCGCTTCGTCTGTCGGGGTCGTTCAGCGTGGTCGGGTCACCAGGGGGCTTCGACTCGGCGCCTCGCTTCGCTCGGTGCCGGCTCAACCAGCGGGGGGGGGGTGAGCGCGGGCTCGTGAACGGCAGCGTCGACAGAGCGACTCCCAGGAGTCGCACACTGCTCTCCTCGGAACGTGCGCACTCGCCGACCGCGGAGCCGAAACCCACCTACGCTGAACCCATGGATGCAACCTTCGACGTCGTCGTGATCGGTGGCGGTCCGGTGGGCGAGAATGTCGCCGACTATGCGATACGGGGCAGCGATCGAACTGCTGTCGTCATCGAGCACGAGCTCATGGGGGGTGAGTGCTCGTACTGGGCATGCATGCCGAGCAAGGCGTTGTTGGGTCCGGGGTCCGCGCTCGAGGAAGCCCGTGCCCTGGCGGGTGCGCGTGAACGGGTGAGCGGCGATCGTCCGGACGCCGACGCCCTCCTGGCGTGGCGCGACACAGTGAACGACCGACGGGACGGGCCCGGGGCGACCCACGACGACTCCGGGCAGGTGAAATGGGCCGAAGGTGCCGGGATGACGGTGATCCGCGGGCATGGGCGGTTGTCGGGTGAGCGGCAGGTGACCGTCGGCGACACGGTGGTGACGGCGCGTGAGGCGGTCGTGGTGGCGACGGGGAGCACGGCGTCGATCCCGCCGACACCCGGTCTGGCCGAGGCGCACCCGTGGACCTCCCGGGACGCGACGAATCTCGTCGAGGTGCCGGATCGGATCCTCGTCGTCGGCGGTGGCGTCGTGGCGTGCGAAGCGGTGACCTGGTTGCTCGACCTCGGTGCGGAGGTCGTCATGGCCATCCGCGGTGACCGGTTGCTGCCTAAGATGGAGTCGTTCGTCTCAGAGCGGATCGCGGACTCGCTGACTGCCCGCGGCGTGGACATCCGGTTCGGGACGACGATCGAGTCGGTCGACCGGCCCGGCGCCGCCGACACCGGCTACGGACGCATCCACGGCGGCCCCGCCACCATCCGGCTCGACGGTGACGGCGCAGGCGAGCTCGTCGTCGACGAGATCCTGGTGGCGGCGGGACGCTCGCCCGCGACGCGGGATCTCGGTCTGGAGTCGGTGGGACTCGAGGCGGGCGGCCCGTTGCGCGCCGATGACCATCTGACGGTGGCCGACCACCCGTGGCTGTACGCGGTGGGAGATGTCAACGGCCGTAATGCGTTGACACACATGGGTAAGTATCAGGCGCGGGTGGCCGGGGACGTGATCGCCGCACGTGCCGAGAACCGGGACCTCGACGGTCCGCGGTACGTCGCGAGCTCCGACCACGGTGCCGTACCGCAGGTGGTGTTCACCCGGCCCGAGATCGCATCTGTCGGGCTGACCGCGAAGCAGGCGAAGGACGCAGGCATCGACGTACGGATCGCCGACGGGGACATCTCCGTGGCGGGGTCCTACCTGACCGATCCCGAGTACTCGGGTCACGCCTGTCTCGTCGTCGATGCGAGCCGCGACATCCTCGTCGGTGCGACCTTCGTGGGGCCGCAGACCGCGGAACTCGTCCATTCGGCGACGGTGGCCATCGTCGGCGAGGTCCCGCTCTCGCGGCTGTGGCATGCGGTTCCGTCGTATCCGACCATCAGCGAGGTGTGGTTGCGGTTGCTCGATCAGCTGCGATGAGCCGCGGCCGAGTCGAAGGCCCCGCTCAGAAGCTCAGTCGCCGGATCTTGTCCGGCCGGATGACGATCCGCACCCAGTCGTCGGCGAGGATCTCCGCGAGATCCTGTGCGCGGGTGGGGTCGTCGAGGTCCCAGTAGCGGTCGGCGAGTCGTGCTGCGAGTTCGCGTGCGGCTGGACCGTCGGTCTCGATGCGCGTGGGGCCGGAAACGGAGATCCAGCGCTCGCGTTCCTCGACCGGGGTGGCGACCACGATCGAGGCGCGCGGATCGGCGGCCAGACGACGCACCTTCAGCGAATCGGGACCGGTGAAGAGCTGGATCTCGCCGTCCGCGGTCGCCTCGAACCACACCGGCCGAGGCTGCGGCGGCGTCGGGCCGGTCGCCGTCGAGAAGAAGCCGAGGAGTGGGCGGCTGAGAAAGTCCAGATCGTCGGCGGTCAAGGTGTCGGACGAAGGCGCGGCGATGTCACTCATGGTGGGTACAACCCGAGCGCCCACCGAACATTCCTCAGGCCGCGAGTGGTCTGACCACTTGACCACCAGTCCTCCGGGTTCTACGGTCGGTGCATGCCGTTCGAGCCCGTGTCCCAGCAGAGCGCCCCCGAGATCGTGTTCGACCAGATCGTCGAGGGCGTGCTGTCGGGTGACCTACCGGCCGGCGAGGCCCTTCCAAGCGAACGGGAATTGACCCGCATCCTCGGCGTCTCGCGGCCCACCGTGCGGGAAGCGTTGAAGCGGGTGGCGGCGGCCGGTCTGGTCTCCATTCGGCAGGGCGACGGCGCACGGGTCCAGGACATAGCGCGGACGGGTGGTCTCGATCTGTTGCCGCGACTCCTGATCCGGGGCGGCGCGCTCGTGCCCAGTGTCGCTCGCTCGATCGTCGAGGCACGTGCCGCGATCGGCCCGGGCGTCGCCGGGCTGGCGGCGAGGCGGGTGACCGACGACCAGATCGCCAGGCTGACAGCGCTGCTCGCCGATCTCGCCGCCGAACCGGACCCGGTCGGACAGCAGGTCGCGGCACTCGAGTTCTGGAGCGCGATCGTCGACGCGGCCGACTCGATCGCATTCCGTCTCATGTACAACTCGCTCCGCGCCGCGTACGAACCGGCGCTTCCCGCGCTCGCGTCGATGCTGGAGCCGGAGGTCGGCAACATCGACGGCTATCGCGCGCTCGTCGACGCGATCACGTCTCGCGAACCCGGCCGCGCCGAGGCCGCTGCCCGTGAACTGCTCGCGCCCGCGACCGCGGCATTGCTCGAACTCTGTCAGGCACTCGAGGGTGCGGAGTCTGACATCGGAGAGGGGAACTGAATGTCTGCCGAGAGCATCGACGCCGACCACATCGACCACAGAGCGCGCCGGCAGGTGGCGGCGGAGGAACGGCGAATGCGATCACGGCGGTCGACGACCCTGCGTGCCGCATTCGCCGAGTTCCTCCGGCACCCGTCGCCCTGGATGATCGCCGCGTTCCTGGTGACCTCGTCGGCGGCGCGAATTTGGCTGGGCGGGTGGGGGATCGCCGATCTGGTCGTCCCGGTCGTGATGATCGCGAGCTTCCCGCTGGCCGAATGGCTGATCCACGTCGTCGTGTTGCACTGGCGGCCGAAGCGCCTGGGACCGGTCACCATCGATCCGCTGGTGGCGCGTAAGCATCGCGAGCACCACTCGGACCCGCGGAACATCCCCCTGGTGTTCATCCCGTGGCAGGTGCTGGTCACGGTCGTCCTCGCGGCCGTCGCGGTGGGGCTCCTCGTCTTCGCCAGTGCCGAGCGCGGTCTCACGTTCATGGCGACGCTCGCGGCGATCGGACTGGTCTATGAATGGACGCACTATCTGATCCACTCCGACTACCGGCCGCGCCGCGCCTACTATCGCCGGCTGTGGCGCAACCATCGATTCCATCACTACCGCAACGAGCACTATTGGTTCGCGGTCACCACCGCGGGCACCGCGGACCGGTTGCTGCACACCTATCCCGATCCCGACACGGTCGAGAAGTCACCCACCGCAAAGGATCTGCACGCGCTGTCGCAGCCGGGGACTGACCGGCGAACCACATGACGGTGCGGTTCGTCCCGGTAATCGGGACAAACCGCAACGCGATCCGGAATACTCGCCCGCATGCGGGTATTCGTCACCGGCGGTACGGGGGCCATCGGGGGATACGCGGTGCCCGCAATGGTCGCCGCGGGACACGACGTGCGTGCGCTGGCGCGCTCGGATGCCGCCGCTTCCGCGCTGCGTGCCCACGGCGCCGCCCCGATTCGGGTGTCGCTGTTCGATCGACACGGACTCGCCGAACACTTCGACGGCTGCGGCGCGGTCGTCAATCTCGCGTCCTCCCTTCCGGGGACCGCATCGTTCGTCCGAAAGTCGGCCTGGGCGGACTGCCAGCGCATACGGCGGGAGGGCTCGGCCGCGGTGGTCGACGCCGCACTCGCCACCGGCGTGCCGCGGGTGGTGCAGGAATCGGTCGCCATGGTGTACACCGACGCCGGTGACCGGTGGATCGACGAGGAGTCGCCGGTCGACCACTATCCGATCGCGGTGGGCAACCACGCGGCCGAGGCCTCGGCCCGCCGGTTCACCGATTCGGGTGGGGTCGGCGTGGTGCTCCGGTTCGGGTTGTTCTACGGCGTCGGCGCCGCCCACAGCGAGCAGCTCATGGCGCTCGCCCGACGACGGATCGGTTTCCGGGCCGGCCGACCCGGCGCCTACGTCTCCTCGATCCACCTCGCCGATGCCGCCGGCGCCGTGGTGTCCGCACTCGAAATCGGTTCCGGCACCTACAACATCGTCGACGACCTACCGGTCACCAAGATGCACCACACGGCCGCCCTGGCGGGTGCGGTCGGCAAGCACCCGTACGTGACCGGGCCGCCCTCCTGCTCGGCGAACGCACCACGTCGCTGACACGTTCGCTTCGGGTGTCCAACAGGCGGTTTCGGTCAGCCACCGACTGGCGACCACGCTACGCCTCGGTGTGGGAGGGGTACGCGCAGATGGCACGTCAGCTCGACGCCGGGTCTGATCGGCGTCGACCTGCGGTGTAGTTCCCGGGTTGCCGGCGTGACCGGCTGGCGTCGCGCGCCGGGTCACAGGTGGGAGGAGAGCAGCACGATCGCGGCGTGGCGCCGGATGAACTGCCACGGGGACGCCAGGGCGTCGGAAGCGGTGCGCAGGTCCTCGTGGGCGATGTCGTGTATGCGTGTGGGCGTCAACGAGGCGAGCATGAGGTCGTCGAGAACCGGACGGGCGGCGAGGATCTCGGCCAGCAGTCGATAGTCGAGCGGCGTTCGCCGGTGCTCGGCCAGGAAAGGAGCGCTGAGGGCCTGGGCGGCCATGTCGTCGGGGAGGCCCGCCACGAGGTGCGTGGCTCGATGGACGTGGCCGAGCATGCACAGTACTGTGGCCGCCTTCGCCACGTCGACGGGCCGATTGCCTGCCCGTTCGACGGTGTCCGCCAACCGGTCCGCGACCTGGGAATCGGTGATCCCGGTGTCGATGAGGACGTCATACAGGCGGTCGACCCGATGCGAGTTCGATGGATCGAGCGGGGTGCTGCGCAGCTCGTCCACCACGCGCTGCGCGGCAATCGGGCCCTGCGCGGCCAGGAGTCGGCGAGCGACCGGGCGCAGTTCGCCGTCGGTGTCGGTGTCGGAGGTCAGGATCTCGACCAGCGCATCGATTCGGTCGGGCTCGGACAGACGGTCGAGGCGGGCTTCGATGGCCGAGGTCCGGTGGAGCTCGGGAAAGAGCCGTCGCAGAACCTCGTCGTCGACCGATGCCCGGATCGCGGCCTCTCGGCACTCGGGATCGTGGACGAGTACGACGAAGTCGTCGTCGAGGTGGGCCGACCCGGGAAGCGTCGCCGTCGCGCGACGGCAGGCGTTGCCGAGACTCCGATGAAATTGCGCGGCAACGACATTCCACGGATGGCCGTGCCGACCCACGGACGCGGTGAGCCGCTCTGCCCACAGATCCCCGGTCGGGGGCGCGTCGACGAGCCGGTCCCAGTCGTCGACGTCCCGCTTGCGGAGGTCGCCGCGCTCGGTGGCCGGGGAGCCCTGGGGCTGCCACGCCACCCGGATCGACGGCCACAGGAAGAGCATGTCCCGAGCGTGGACATCGATCAGGGCGGCAGCGTAGACGGTGTTCGCCGGATGCTGCTCGGCGGCTTCGGCGACCGCGAGTTCGATGCAGCGGATCAGGTGATCTTCGAGTGAGCACCAGTCGATGTCCATCAGCGGTCCCAGATCTCGGCGCGGGCGCCGGTGTACGCCATCACCGGGATCTCGAGCGTCGCCGGTGCGCGTGGTCGACGGTCCGTCGGGTCATCCGAGCGCGATGCCGAGATGTCCGGCCATCACCCGGACCATGTGCTGCACCCCGATCTCGTTGCGCCCGATGACCATGTGTTCGTGCTGGCCGCGTCGCACACCTTCGCCGCACTGTGGCAGCATCGCGAAATCCTCGTCGCGGACCGCCGCGTGTACCTGGGCGAAGATGCCGGCATACATCTCGGTCTGTTCCGGAGTGTCGGCCGGGTACTTGGCCATCCAGCTGTGGCGCACGGTGCAGCGGGTCGCCGAACCGGCAGGGAGGATGTCGATGACCTCGACCCCCACCGGACTGTTGGCGAGGATGAGATTCGGGTAGATCCAATAGATGAGGCCCATGTAGGCGCTCGGATCGTCCCAGGTGGCGTCGGGCTCTTTGTCCGCGAGGTCGCGAATCCAGTTGAACGGGAACCCGATCCGATGGTGTGGCCCGTACTCGTCGTAGACGTGCGTGTTCGCGATCGTGTTCTGACCGATCACGCTGTTGCCGTGGACGAACGGGAAGTGGTAACCCTCGGCGAAAGCCTCCAGGGCGCCTTTCCAGCTCACCGTCGATTCGAGATGTCGCTCGTCGTGGTACTGGAAGTCCTGATACCTCCAACGGGCGAGCTCGTCGTCGAAACTGCCCAGGTGGGCGTCCAGGTCGAGCGGCGCATCGGCGGTGAGGACGGCCCAGATGAATCCGTGCCGTTCCTCGCTCGGCAGTTCGACCAGTCCGTAGTCGGAGCGGTCGAGATCGTCGAATCCGGCTTTGCCGGGGACCCCGCGGAGTTTGCCGGTGTTGTCATAGACCCACGCGTGATACGGACACGTGAAGCGTCGGGCGTTGCCCGCGCCACAGGCCGGCATCGCACCGCGATGACGGCAGTAGTTCAGGAAGACGTGGGTCTGCCCGTCTCGATCACGGGTGATGAGCAACGAGTCGTCGAGCACCGTCCGTACGACGTAGTCATCGTTGTTCGGGATCTGCGCCGAGGCCAGCAGCGCCAGCGGCGTCTCGCGCAGCAGTCGAGTCTGTTCGAGTTCGGCGAGTTTGTCGTCGCGGTAGTAGTCCAGCGGTACGCGGAGAGTCGACTCGGCCATGTCGGTGCTGCTGGACATCGCGAGATCCAGTGCTCGACGAGTGAGATCGGCACCGTACGAGCCGGTCGAGGGAGTGGTTTCGGGGATGTCGATCGTCACGGGGGCTGTCCTTTCGGGTCCGTTCAGTCGGCTGGGGCCTGACAATACATGAAACACGTTCTATGTCCAGCCGTGTTGCGACGTCCGGCCCGAGGGGAGGGGCTGCGGGGATCCCCGCAGCACGACACAATGTGTGGATGCGCACCCACGGCTGGGCCGGGGCCACCCCTCCCACCGACGATGACGAAGCGAGCAAGCGCATAGTCGTTGCGGCCGGCGAGCTGATGGACGCCGGAGCCGGTGGCGTCAACATCCGTCAGGTCGCTCAGCGGCTCGGGGTGGCCCGTCAGACCGTCTATCGCTACTTCCCGGACACGAAAGCCCTGCTGTCGGCGACGGCGCAGCACGCGACCGACGAATTCCTGGCGGATCTGGCTCGGTCGCTACAGGGGTTGACCGACCCGGCGGATGCGATCGTCGAAGCCATCGCCCTGACCTTCGAACGGCTGCGACAACACCGGCGATTCGGCCTGCTCTTCGCCGAGGCAGAGCACGGCCGTTTCACTGCCGAGGTCACGTCACCCCAGGCGATCGCGATGGGTCGGGTGATCGTCGAACATCTCGATGTCGACTGGGCTGCCCACGGGTGGGTCGAGGACGACATGGACGAGCTCGTCGAGGTGATGTTGCGGTTCGTCCAGTCACTGCTCGTGGATCCGCGCGAACTCACACGCACCCCGGTTGAATTGCGGGAATTCCTGCACCGCTGGATAGGTGTGGCCATCGCGGCCAAGAGCATCAACCCCTGACGGCGCCGACGCCTCGCCGCACGGTTGGGCCACGCGCCGACGGTGATCGGTGGCGGCCAGAGCTCTACCCACCCAGCCCGGCGGCCATCGACCACACCAGCACCTCGGCGTCGGAGTCGTCGCCGGCGCGGATCTGGTACGACGCGGAGTCGATGCCTCGGAGGGCGTCACCCGGGCCCAGAACGCCGATCTCCCGGACGCCGACCCCGTCGACCTCGACCTGTCCGTCCACGACGAACAGGTGGGTGAACCGGGAAGCGGGTACCTCGACGGTCTCGCCGGGGCGGAGTCGCGCCGCGAACAGGGTGGCGCCCGAGTTGGCGACGGAGACCGCGGCGTCGACATCGGCGACGCCCGACGCGATCGGTACGAGTCCGCCCGCGGCGAGTCGGTCGCGGACATCGGCCTGCGCGTACGACGGCGCGAGGCCGTGGCGGTCGGGCATGAGCCACATCTGGACGTAGCGGACGGGCTCGGTGCCGGCGTCGGGCAGGTCGGGCCATGAGTCGTTGCGCTCGGAGTGTTCGACGCCGGTGCCCGCGCTCATCCGCTGTACCAGGCCGGGGTAGAGGACACCGGAGTGCCCGGCCGAGTCGCGGTGGACCAGCGTCCCCGCGACCACCCATGTCACGATCTCGCTCTCCTGATGGGTGTGGAGATCGAAGCCCGCGCCGGGTGCGACGACCTCATCGTTGACGGCGAGCAGCGCGCCGAAGTGCGTGTTCGACGGGTCGTAGTGGTCGCCGAAGGAGAAGCAGTGCCGTGAGGTCAGCCAGTCGGTGGCGGTGACCGGACGATCGTCGCCACGGAAGACGGTGAAAACCATGCGCCCATTGTCGCAGTGCGGCAAGGTGAGGGCGGTCGGGGACGGCCGGGTCCGGGATCTGTCGACGTCGGTCCCCGGACGGCGATCGCGCACGCCGCGGAGTGTCAAAAGTCCCGTGGGCGAGATGAGTTCGTGACCGGCTTGATCCCCGAATGGAAGCTGGCGGCGTCGATTTCGAGTGTTACACGAGTGAAAATTGTCGTCATGAAGATCTGGGTCAAGCGCGCGACGACAGCCGCTTGTGCCGCGGTCACGTGCGCGGTCATGGTGAGTTCCTGCGGGTTCGCCGGTTCGACCGACACGGGCGCCGCTGCCGCCATCGACGCATTCGCCGACGCCCTCAGCCGCCAGGACGCCGGCGGGGCCGCCACGTTCACCACCGCACCGGGACAAGCCGGTGACAGTCTCACCACCACTCTGAGACAGATGGGTGCCCAACGCGTCGACGTCGACGTCGACAACCCCGTCGAATACAGCGACGGGACGGCGACCTTCTCGGTCACCACCACCTGGAACTGGGACAAGGGCCGCGTGTACGAGTCGACCAGCGGCGGTACCGCGCGCAAGCTGTCGTCGGGTTGGAAGGTGACCTGGGACCCCGCGATCCTGCACGCCGGCCTCACCGCCGGCGGCACCCTGCGCGAGATCCGCACCGACGCGAAGCCGGCCCCGACCGTCCGCAGCCGAACCGGCCGGGTCTTCATGTACGCCCAGCCGGTCAACGAGATCGTGCTCGATCCCACCCGAACCCCGGACCTCAACGCCTCGGTGCGGGCGCTGGCCCGGGTGATCGCGCCCATCGCGCCGCTGATCACCGGGCAGGTCATCCGAGAGAAGCTCGACGCCACGCCGGGCCGGGCCATCACCGCGGTCGGTCTGCGTGACTCCGACATGGAGGTGCTCGCCGGCGACCCGCGTCGGGTCCCCGGTGTCGTGGTCAACCGATCCGATCAATTGGTGATGGCGGACCGGCGCCTGTCCTCCCCCCTCGAGGACGGGCTGACCAATTACTGGCAGGCCATCCGCGACGCCACCGCCGGGTGGCAGGTCGAGATGCTCGGTCCGGGTGCCGCGCCCCGCAAGCTGGCCGGCGAGCAGGGTCCTCCCGGACCCGACGTCCCGACCACGATGGACCAGGGCGTCCAGCTGTCCCTGGGCGACGCGGCCGTCGAGGTCGGTCAACCCGCGACGATCATGACCCTCGACGCGCAGACCGGTGCGATCACCGGGATGGCGCAGAACTCGTACGCGATCGAGAGCGGCGTCGACCTCGACCAGCCCTATCCGGTCGGCACCACCCTCAATCCCGTCTTCGACGCGATCGGGCGAGCCGTCGGGTCGGAGCAGCAGCGTGGCGACGAACTGCTCGACCGGCTCGGACTCGGCGTCCAGTTCACGGTGCCCGGTGCGAGCGTTCCGACCGCTGACCGTCCCGGGATCGCGACCATCGACTACCGTCCCGGCTCGAGCATGATGTCGATGACCAACATGGCCGCCTTCGGTGTCGCCATGGCGCGCAGCGCCTCCGGGCAGGCCTCGTCGGTGCCGCCGTTCGTGCTGAAAAACGTGCCGACGAAGATCGCGGGCGGTGAGCTCGGCGGGCTCGATCCGGCCGTCGTCCGGCCGGTGCTGCAGGCGATGACCGCCACTGCCGCCACCGGCGACGCCAGTGACCTCACCCGCGCGCCGGGACTGCGTGCCCTCGTCGGCACCAACGGCCCCGAGGGGCCCGGCTGGTTCGTGGGGCTCCAGGGCGGTCAGGTCGTCGTCATCTACACCGAGGGGCCCAAGTCGGGGACCGCCGCACTCCAGGTCGCGCAGAAGTACTTCACGATCAAGTAGGTCCTCGAACGCTCGCGACTCTCGTCGTCAGGCGGCGGCGCGACGACCGAGGTAGGCGAAGACGGCTCGCCAGCCGAGCAGGAAGAGCGCGAGCACCACGGCTGCGACGATCACGAAGCTCACCGCCACTCCCTGGCTCAGGATGAAGCGCAGGATCATCGCGACGGTCACCGTGCAGAACCAGATGACGAGACCGACCGGGACGACCCGGTCCGGCCGGAAGTCGTGACCGAAGAAGTCGCTCGACCGCACATGCGCGTAGACGTAGGTGACCGACCACCCGGCCGCACAGCCGGCCAGGAACGGCCACAGCGTGTGCAGCACCGACGTCAGCGCATAGCCCTCTTCGTGACTGGCCCGGCCGATGAGGACGAAGACCGTGATCGCCACCGCGTCGAACAGGGCGGCGACGGGACCCGTCGCCGTTCCGCGCGCCGGCGAGGAACCCGTCTCCGCCGTCGCGTCGGAGCCCCGGTCCGTCTTCGAGCTCAACATGGTGGATTACCGTACCGGGTCCGACGGCGGATCGGTGTCGGACATTCGTGCGGAGTCCCCTCGATGCGGGTTGTCGGGTCCGTCCGCGGGCGGGACCCCCGGGTGCGGCGGTTCGACACCATCCGGCGGCGGGATGGGGAGCGCCGGCCCGTCGGGCGTCGTGGGCGACGGGTCGTCGGCCGAGCGTTCGAGGGCGTCGGCGTCCCGCTCGACCTCGTCGATGAACGTGTCGTCGCGCTTGATGCGGTTACGGAACATGAGACCGATGACCACCCAGCCGATGCCCGACACGATCACATAGCTGATCAGCCGGTAGATGAGGACCGCGGTGATGGCGTCGGCGGCGGGCATCCCGGCGCTGGTCAGCGCGGGGACGAGCACCGCGTCGACGACGCCGATGCCGCCCGGCAGCAGGGGGATCGCCGAGCCGACGGCCTTGCCAGCCGCGTAGGCAACCATCAGTCCGGAGATGCTCGGGTGGGCGTCGACCGCCCAGCAGGCGAACATCAGGCACCCGACGTCGGCGACCCAGTTGAACAGGCTCCAGCCGAATGCGACCGAGGTGTCGCGCTTGGTGAGTTGCACCGCCCGGAGCTGTTCGAGGGTCTCGAACAACTTCTCGGTGCCGTGGTCCTCCGGCTTGTTCCGGAGTTGGTTCACCCAACCCAGGACTCGAATCCCGGTGCTCTTCAACGATTCCGGATGACTGGCCAGGTACTGCAGGACCACCGCGACCGCGAGGAACCCGGCAACGGAGAAGACGACCGAGAACGGGCTGGTCTTCGCGCCGGCCAGGAGGGCGCCGCCGAACCCGAGCACCGCGAGACCGATGCCGGCGAGCAGGCCCGACATGACGACCTGCCACGACGCGATGACCGGTGTCGCACCCCACTTGCGGGTTTCCCGATAGGTGAACGCGGGGGCGAGGACCTGGCCGCCCGGCATCGTCTGGCTCAGCGAGTTGGCCGCGAGGATGACCGACAGGGACTTCCACTGCGTGACCCGCAGGCCCGCCGAGCGCAACAGTGCACGCTGGACCTGGGCGAAACTGTCCATCGACAGCATCGCGGCGACGAGACACGCCGCGACCCAGTGCCACTCGATCTCGCCGATGCGCAGCCAGGCGCCTCGCAGTTCGGGCCAGATGAGAACGACTTCGACGGCGAGGATGACCAGGACGACGGTGAGCAGGACCCACCGGACCCACCAGAACCGAGGACGGGTCACCGGGGCTGCCGCGCCCCCCGGCGAGCCAACATCCTCCGACGACATACGTGCCACCCTAGGGTAGGGGGGCCGGTGTCGGTGACCACCCCCGTCGGCGACCTGCGCAATCGGGGGTGTGTACGGCGTCCTGTCACCGAGGCGCAGCACTAGTGTGACTCTCGTGACCGAAGCCGAACGAGCCGACCGGCCGCGCGACGTCCGGGACCTCGCGTCCATCGACCGGGCGAAGGTTCATCCGCAGGTACGCGCGGCGGCGGAGTGGGCGTGGCGGCTACTGCTCCTGGTCGCGGCCGCTTACGTCGCGACCAGGCTGTTCCGGGAGTTCGAGGAAGTCCTCGTGCCGGTCGCCCTCGCCATCCTGATCTCGGCGATGCTGGTTCCCGGGGTCGACGCACTCGACCGGCGCGGTCTGCCGCGTTCGCTGGCGGTGATCGTCAACCTCGTCGTCGCGATCGGGTTGCTCGCCGCCGTCATGACCTTCGTGGTCCGCGAGTTCATCGACGGTGTTCCCGAACTCGCCGAGCAGGTCACCGTGACCGTCGAGAAGACCAGGGAATGGCTCATCAACGGGCCGCTCGGGCTCGATCGCGACCAGGTGCGCAACTTCGGCACCGACACCCTCGACTTCATCCAGCACAACCAGGACCGTGTCACCAGCGGTGCGCTGGCCACCGCCACCACGGCCAGCGAGATCATCACCGGCGCCCTGCTGACGTTGTTCCTGTTGATCTTCTTCCTCTACGGCGGTGGTCAGATCTGGCAGTTCTCGGTCAAGCTCATCCCAGAAACCAATCGGAATCGGGTGTGGGAGGCGGGTATCGCCGGTTTCGGCACACTCGTCGGGTACGTCCGGGCGACCGTCGCGGTGGCCTTCGTCGACGCCTGCGGTATCGGGATCGGACTCGCCATCCTGCAAGTGCCCCTGGCGCTTCCGCTGGCCTCGCTGGTCTTCCTGGGCGCCTTCATCCCGATCGTCGGTGCCCTGGTCACCGGCACGCTGGCGGTGCTCGTCGCCCTGGTGACCCAGGGCTGGATCGCCGCGGTCGTCGCCCTCGCCATCGTCGTCGGTGTCATGCAGCTCGAAAGCCATGTGCTGCAACCGTTCCTGCTCGGTCGGTCGGTGCGCCTGCATCCGGTTGCGGTGGTGCTCGGGATCGCGGCCGGCCTGGTGTCGGCCGGCATCATCGGTGGTCTGCTCGCGGTGCCCCTGATCGCGTTCTTCAACACCGCGATCCGACGCCTGAAGGGGGACTCGACCGAGCCCGTGGACGGGCGCCCGGGGGTCGTCGCCGAGCCGGATTCACCGGCGTGGGACACCGACGACCCCGACGCCGCGGCCGAGACGCTCGCACACGAGGCCCCTGGCACCCCCTCGAAGGCCGGGAACCCAGGATCCGAACGCCCGGCGGATGGTCGCCGGGGCGAGGTCGAGACCGACCGCGGTGGCAGTGACCGGGACGGGGACGGCCGGGGCGCGGGAACGTGACGCGCCGGTGGCCGGGGCTCGAGGTCGGCCCGCCGGACCGGAACGCCGATCCGGATCGTCTGGCACGTGTCGTCGACGACGACCCGGTCGGTCCGCTGTGGCGGGGCGCCCAGATCTTCCGGCTGCTGTCCTATCTGTACGCACTCGGCTTCCACATCGCCGTCAACCCCGACCTCGACCGCGGCGGCGTCGCCTGGGTGCTCTTCGGCCTGCTCTCCGCGTGGACGCTGGTCAGCGGGATCGGCTACTTCGTCGGGTTCGCGCGCAACCGGGTGTGGGTCGGTGCCGAGGTGCTCGTCGTCTGCGCGCTGATGTGGTCGACGTCGTATGTCGCCGGCGCGGAGTGGGCGTGGAACAACCAGACCTGGCCGACGACGCTGTGGGCCACCAACGCGGTCATCTCGGTTGCGATCCTCACCGGCCCGGTCGGGGGGATCGTGTCGGGGCTGATCATCGGCGGCACCAGCACCTTCGTGAAAGGCGAACTGAACCTCGACTTCGGTAGGAATGCCACCATCATCGTCATCGTGGCGACCGGCATGGCGGTCGGGCTCGCGGCTGCGAACGCGCGTCGGGTCCAGGACCAGCTGTCCCGGGCGGCGCGGATCGCCGCGGCTGCCGAGGAACGCGAACGGCTCTCCCGTGAGGTGCACGACGGGGTACTCCAGGTGCTCGCGCTGATCGCGCGTCGCGGACGCGAGATCGGCGGCCCGACAGGTGAACTCGCCACCCTCGCGGCGGAGCAGGAGCGTACGCTGCGTCGGCTGATCTCCGACACGGACGAACCCGTCGCCGCCGATCCCGATGCGCACTGCAGCGTTGATCTCGCCGCCGCCCTGCGCGTCTTCGCCGACGCGCGGGTGTCGGTGAGTGCTCCCGCGGACCCGGTCATGGTGTCGGCGCAAAAGGGCGCGGAGATCCGCGCGGCGGTGGTCAACGCGCTCGACAACGTCGTGAACCACGCCGGTCCCGGTGCGCGCGCGTACATCCTGGTGGAGGATCTGGGGCGGGATGTCGTGGTGAGTGTGCGGGACGACGGGATCGGCATCCCGGACGGCCGGCTCGCCGAGGCGGTTGCGCAGGGACGCGTCGGGGTGTCGAAGTCCATCGTCGGGCGGATCGAATCCCTCGGCGGCACCGCGCGCGTCGACACCGAACCGGGTGCGGGTACGGAATGGGAGTTCACCGTCCCTCGGGACGAGAGCTGAACGGCGAAGGGGAGCATCAAGTATGAGTGCAGGCCGGAGTGACGAGGGGCGGGCGCCGCTGCGGATCATGGTCGTCGACGACCACCCGATCTGGCGAGAGGCGGTGGCCCGCGATCTCGCCGACGAGGGATTCGACGTCGTCGCCACCGCGGACGGCGTGGGCAGTGCCGGTCGACGTGCGGCCGCCGTCACCCCCGATGTGGTCCTGATGGACATGCAGCTGACCGACGGGACCGGTACGGAGGCGACGACGGCGGTCCTGGAGGTCTCGCCGAAGACCCGCATCCTCGTGCTGTCCGCATCGGGTGAGCGCGACGACGTTCTCGAGGCCGTGAAGGCCGGGGCCAGTGGCTATCTCGTCAAATCGTCGTCACGCGAAGAACTGGTGGACGCGGTCCGGGCGACCGCCGACGGCCAGGCGGTCTTCACCCCGGGTCTCGCGGGGCTGGTGCTGGGCGAGTACCGGCGCATGTCCCAGCAACCCGACGCCGCACCGGCCGCGCCCGCGCTCACCGAGCGTGAGACCGAGGTGCTGCGTCTGGTTGCAAAAGGACTGAGCGCCAAGCAGATCGCGCGGCGCCTCGACCTGAGTCACCGGACCGTCGAGAACCACGTCCAGGCCACCCTCCGCAAGCTCCAGCTCGGCAACCGCGTGGAACTGACCCGCTACGTGATCGAACACGGCCTGGACGAGGACTGAGTCCTCGGCCAGGCCGTGTTCGACGGTGGCGGGTGCCGCCGGGTCACTCGCTGACGGCGAGCCCCGAGGTCGTCAGCGAACCGCTCGCGGGCGCGTCTGCCGGTTTGGGTGACTTGACCAGCATCGTGGCCGCGGCACCGATGAGCGCGATCCCGGCGAAGAGATGGAACGCGGTGACCGAGGAGATCCCGGCGCCGATCAGCAGGCCGCCGATCACCGGACCGAAGATGCCGCCGAGTCGACCGAAGCCGGCGCACCAGGCCACGCCGGCAGCGCGTGCTTCGGTCGGGTAGAAGTTCGACACGAAACCGTAGATCAGGACCTGGGTGCCGATGGTGCCGGTACCGGCGACGGCGACCGCGGCCAGCAGCACCGGCAGCGGGAGGGACTGGGTCAGTCCGACGAGTGCGAACGTCGCCAGGCAGAACGACGACGCGACGACCTGCTGCGGTCCCCGGCGGTCGGCGAATCGCGCCGCGATGAGTCCGCCCACGATGGCGCCACCGTTGAGGACCAGCAGGAACGACAGCGAACCCTTCGCGTTGAAGCCGCTTTCCTTCATGATCTGCGGGAGCCAGGTGTTGAGACCATATGGCGTGTCCCCCGTGAACCGGTCCGGGTGGTTCTAGAGTCCTGATTGCCCTGTTGAGGGCGGAGAAGGGACGATAGGGATCATGGCGGGACGGAAGCGTCACTCGGCTGAGGACATCGTGCGCAAGTTGCGCCGAGCCGATGAACTGGCGGCCGAGGGCAAGAACGGCGAGGAGATCGCCGCCGACCTCGAGGTGTCGGCGGCCACCTTGTACAACTGGCGCCGCCAGTACGGCGGTATGGACGCTGATGCCGCCAAGGAACTCAAGGAGCTACGCGAGCAGAACGGCCGGCTCAAGCGCCTGCTCGCCGACGCCGAGTTGGAGAAAGACGCGCTGCGGGAGATCGCCAAGGGAAAATTCTGAGCCCGACCGCCAAACGCGTCGCGATCGACATGCTCAAAGACGTGAAGAACATGTCAGAACGTATGGCGTGCAGGGTTGTTGGGCTTTCACGGTCTACCTACCGGCGTCTGCCGTTGGCTCAGACACCGGCCGACCCGGACGCTGGTATGCGTGCACAGCTACGCACCTACGCCCGCAAGCACCCGCGACACGGGTTCCGGCGGGCGTGGGCGCACCTGCGGTTCGACGACGGTATCGAGGTGAACAAGAAGAAGGTGCATCGGCTGTGGACGGAGGAGGGCCTGCAGGTGCGCCGGGCGCCGCGGCGCAAACGAGCCGGGCAATCGTCAGTGCCGATCGTGGCGGCGGATGCGCCGAAGGTGGTGTGGGCATTGGACTTTCAGTTTGACTCGACCGTGGATGGCAAGAAGGTCAAGATCGCATCAATGGTCGATGAACACACCCGGATGTCGTTGCTCAACATCGTGGATCGCTCGATCACCGCCGACCGGTTGGTCGAGGAATTGGAGAAGACCTTCGCGATCTGGGGTGGCCCACCCATGGTGCTACGCATGGACAACGGCCCTGAGTTCATCTCAGAGGCGCTCCAGGCGTTCTGTGCAGGGTCGGTAGGCATCTCCTATATTCCGCCCGGCACGCCGTGGAACAACGGGTTCATCGAATCGTTCAACAACCGGCTTCGCGACGAGTGCCTGAACCGCAACTGCTGGCCCACCCTGCTCGAAGCTCGCGTGGTGATCGACGATTTCTAAAGACGACCACAACCACCGGCACCGCCACTCGGCGCTGGGCTACCAGACCCCGGCCGAGTACGCTGCCCGATGCACCCACCAGCACCACCCTGTGGGCTGCGAGATCGACTGACCGACAGCTAGAAGAAACTGGCTCTAGAACTGCCTGGACCGGCTATCGGGGACCTGCCACATAGGTCAGCAGCAGGCCGACGAAGCTCATCACGCCCAGCAGCAGGGTCGGACCGGCGAAGCGACGCGAGGCAAGGACCGCGAAATCGACCTTCTCGGCTGCGGCGGGTGCGGTGGTCGCGACCGGCCGAGCAGGGACGACGGGGATTCCGGTGCGCGCCGAGACCGCCTCCGTGTCGGCGAGACGACCGCGGGTGGCGAGCCATTGCGGCGACTCGGGCATCCGCAGCAGCGCGAGGGGCAGCAACGTGACGAGGGGCAGTGCGCCGACCCAGAACAGTCCGCGCCAGCCGACGTGGTCGGCGAGCACCATCGCCAGGATCGTGGCGAGCACGCCGCCGGCCGGAACACCGCTGTAGACGATGGCGTTGAACAGATTCTTCTTCGCGGGCGGCGCGAACTCGGCGACCATCGCGCCGGCGGTGGCGACCAGGCCGCCGATTCCGATGCCGGTCACGAACCGCAGGATGCCGAACGAGGTCAGATTGGTGGCGAGGGCTGTCGCACCCATGCCGACCGAGAACCAGATGATGTTGAACAGCATCATCCGTCGGCGACCGACCCGGTCACCGACCGCGCCGGCCAGCAGCGCGCCGATCATGACGCCGATGAGCGCGTAGGAACCCAGCGCCCCGGCGGTGGCGGGGGTGAGCTGACCGAGCTGGGTCGGGTCGTCGAGCAGGGTGGGTAGGACGGTGCCGTAGACGACGACGTCGTAGCCGTCGAACACGATGGCGATGGTCGCGAGTGCGACGACCCAGAGCACGCTCCTGCGATGCTCCGGTGATGTCCAGGTGGATGAGATCATGCGGGCCGTCCCTTCCGCGATGGTGTGCCGGGAGACATCCTGAGTGAGAAGTGGGGTCGGTCACATCGGAGATATGCCCAGAGCCGACCCATCCGGGATTGATCGTGACCGGTGATCAATCGAGCATGCGGAACGTACGGGTGGCTTCGACTCGGCTCGTCGCTGCGCTCCTCACCGGCTCAACCAGCGGAGGGGGGCTCGACCGGCGGAGGGTGTGGCCGCGAACGGGGGTCCGGCCGGTCACTTCTGTGAGCGACTCCGCTTCAGCAGTTCCTGGACGCTGATCTGGCCGTCGTCACCGGTTTCGTCGGAGCGGGCGTGCCGGTCGGTACGCGGACGACGGCGACGGTTCGACTCATCGGCCGGGCGATCCTGCTCACCCGAGGCGGGACCGGCGTCGGGCCGCGCGGCGGCCGGGGTCGCATCGGCGCTGATTCCGCGCTCCATCGGCGACGGGCCGTTGCTGCGACGACTCCGAGACGACGGGGTCGAGGTCTCCGGGCTGACCGAGGCGGCCAGGGGGCGACGACCGGTCTCGTCGAGGGCGGGCCGGCGTCCGAGCGGTGAGCGCTGGCCGGTCGGCTCCGGCGTCGGCCGGGCGGTTCCGGGATTCGGACGCCCGCCGGTCTCCGGCACCCGTGGTGGGGCGGACGGGGGAGTGACCGTCGGACGGTCCCCGTTCCCCGGGTGAGGTGCGGCGTCGCCGAGTCGGATGCCACCCTCGCCGAGGCTCCAGCCGCCGGTGTCGGGACGATCACCCTTCGACACGGTGGAGCGGCGGTAGGGCGTCGCGGGACGGCGTCCGGCCGGTTCGGGGGCCCGGGCACCGGGCACGGGCGTCGGTCCGACGCGCGCCGGCGGAGTGCGCGGCGGGGTCGGCGCAGTACCCGGGCGGCCGGTGGTGGTCGGCGGCGGACCCGAGGGGGACGGCGGAGTCGGGGTGGGCCCGGAACCGGTGCGCTGGTCGGGGGCCTGACCCGCCGGGCGGCCGTTGGTGAGCGGTCGGTCCGGGGCGGGCCGCGCCGGTGCGGCGGGGCGGCCGACGGCGGCCGGGACACGACCCCGGGCGGGAACCGCTCCGGCGGCGACCGGTTGTCTGCGTGCCGCGGCCATCACCGAGGTCGGCGCCTCGGCCACCACGGTGCCCGCACTCATCGGACGGGCGCCGGCACCGGCGTCGCGCTGTTCGTCGGGTTCGTCGTCGAGGACGGTCTCGCCGAGGCCGATCTTGCGCTGGACCACGCGCATCCACCGCGGTGCCCACCAGCAGTCGTCCCCGAGCAGCTTCATCACCGACGGGACGAGCAACATGCGGATCACCGTGGCGTCCAGGATCAGCGCGGCGATCATGCCGAACGCGATGTACTTCATCATCACGATCTCGGACAGGCTGAACGCGCCGGTGACCACGACCAGGATCGCGGCGGCCGCGGTGATGATGCCGCCGGTGTGCGCGGTGCCGCTGCGGATCGCCTCGGTGGTGCTCGCGCCCTTCTGTCTGGCCTCGACCATGCGGGAGAGCAGGAACACCTCGTAGTCGGTCGAGAGGCCGAACACGATGGCGATGATCAGCACGAGCACCGCTGCGAACAGCGGGCCCGGGGTGAAGTTGGCCAGCTCGGCGCCGTGACCGTCGACGAAGATCCACGTCAGGATGCCGAGCGTGGCACCGAGACCCAGGGCCGTCATGAGCGCGGCCTTGATCGGCAGGACGATCGAACCGAACTGCAGGAACATCAGCAGGCCGGTGATGAGGACGAGCATGACGGCCATCAGCGGGAGCCGCTGCATCAGCGCGTCGATCGAGTCCTGGGTGAGGGCCGGGGTACCCGAGACGTACATCGTGAGGCCCTCGGTGTCGATCGCGCGCAACTGCTCGATCGCCTGGGCGGCGGTGTTCCGGTCCTGGAGACCGGCCGACACCTGGTAGACGCCCACGTTCGGATACCGCTCGGCGTCGAAGGACCCGAAGTCGGACTTGTCGGCGTCGCTGAACTTGTTGGTGAAGCCGGGGACCGCGTCGGCGCGTTGCGCGATGGCGTCGAGCTTGTTCTGGTCGGCCTGGCTCGACTCGTCGTAGATGATGACGAGTTTGATGGCCTCGGTTCGCTCGCTCGGGAAGTATTCGTCGAACTTCTCCTGCGCGACCCGGTTGGGGTTGTCCGGCGGCAGGAACTTCTCGCTGATCCCGCCGAACTGGATGCTGCCGAACGGGATGATCAGCGCGAGCAACAGGAGCACGGTGGGAACCGCGGTCTTGACCGGGTGCTTCATCACCCACGTCGCGAGTCGGCCCCAGAAGCCGTTCTCGACTTCCTGGCTGGTCTTCATGCGACCGCTGAATCGGTTCTGGATGGCTGCGGCGCGCTCCTCGCCGGAGAAGCGCCGGGCCAGCGGAACGGCGGTGTACTTCATGACCGTGCTGATCGACAGCATGTTCACGCGGGGTCCGAGGATGCCCAGGATCGCCGGGAGGACGGTGATCGACAGGATCGCGGCGAGGGACACCGATGCGATCGCGCCGTAGGCGACGGATTTGAGGAACCCCTGCGGCATGATCAGCAGACACGCCAGGGCGGCGACGATGATCGTCGCGGAGAAGACCACCGTCTGACCGGCGGTCATCACGGTTCTTCGGACCGCGGCCTTGGTCGAATAACCCTCACCGAGTTCCTCGCGGAAACGCGACACGATGAACAGGCCGTAGTCGATCGCGATGCCGAGACCGATCAGCGTGACCACCGACTGCGCGAAGATGTTGAGCTCGGTGGTGAGCGCGAGGATCTTCATGATGCCCAGCGATCCGGCGATGGTCAGGCCACCGATCAGGACGGGCAGGCAGGCGGCGACGACGCCGCCGAACACGAAGAACAGCATGATCGCCACCAGCGGCAGCGCGAGGACCTCGGCGCGGTGGATGTCCTTGTCCATGCCCTCGGCCATCGATCCGGCGACCGGTTGCAGGCCGGCGAGTTCGAAGGTCGTACCGGGTAGATCGAAGCGTTCGGGGATGTCCTCGAAGAACGGTTCGATGGTCTTGTAGTTGTTGAGGACCGTCGTGTCGTCGTTGCCGGCGACGCCGATGCTGATGAAGGCGTGTCTGCCGTCCTCGGTGAACAGCCGCTCCTGCAGCGTGCTCTGCGCGGGCTGGACGAGGAACGGGTCGTACAGACCGGGATCGGCGCGTCCGACGATGTCGGGGTGCGTCGCGATGAGATCCTCGACGAACGTCTCGACCTTCGCGCCGAACGCCTTGTCGTCGACGCGGGTGCCCTCGGGTGGGGTGACCAGCAGGATGATGTCGGAGGTGTGGTCGCGCCCCAGCGCCTGGTCGGCGTAGCGCGCACCGGTGTCGGACTCCGACGTCGGATCGAACCAGCCGCTCTGACTGAGGTGCTTGCCGAGATCGAGACCGTACAGCCCGAGTCCGGCCATCATCGCGATGAGCACCGCGATGACGAGGAAGCGCATTCGGTAGACGAATGTGCCGATGAACCGGAACACGCGATGTCCTTTCGTGTACGACTGGTCGGGCAATCGGCGCCGTCGTCTCGGGGCGCCGGTGGCGATTCTGTCAGTTTCCCGAAAGATCCTGACAGTGTTGCCTGAGTGATCCCTGAGGCGTGGGCCTCGGGGTCATGCGCGGGCACACCCGCGTCGGCGTCGCATGCCGGGTCGCGGATCGCCGTCCGACGACCCCGGCAGGACCACGACGCCGCAGGTCAGCGCAGCAGTGCGCTGAGCGGGCGGAAGGGTGTGAGCCAGGCGCCCTCGTCGGGCAGGGAGTCCAGGCCGATGCGTGGCAGCGGCTCGCGGAACACGCCGGGGATGTCCTCGAGATCGATGAACTCCAGTTCTTCGGTGCTCAGTGCCCAGCTGGCGTGCTCACGGAACCCGATGACGGTGACGGGCACCCCGTCGCCGACCACCTCGAGCAGCGGTTCGCGGAATGCCTGGCCGTCGGCGGACGCCACGATCACGCCGGCTAGTCCAACAGTGTGCCTGCGAAGTTCGATGTGGTCGAGCATGTCGGAGTCGACATCGCTGTCGTCGGACAGCTTCGGCTTGGCGAACACGGCGAAACCGACATTACGGAGAGCGTCCACCCACGGCCGGACGACGTCGGCGCTACCAGGGGCGATGTTGGTGAACACGGTGGCCTCGGGCTCGACCGCGCCGCCTCCGTCGGTGAGAGCGGACACATCTGCGGTCCGCTGCAGCAGCCACCGGCCCAGGGCGTCGAACCGGGGACGGTGCGCGGCGGTGGGGCGTCCGCCGAGCAGGGCGCCGAGGCCCATGTCCATGTTGGGTGCGTCCCACACCAGCAGCATGCGGCGCGTCCCCGTCTGGCCGGAGATGGTGTCGGCGAAGCCGGTCGGGCTGTGGTCACTCATGGCGGGCTCCCGTCGGGGTGTCGCCGGTCGAGGTGGCCGGCGGGATGGGCCGCGTGTAGACGAACTCGCTGACGTAGCGGCCCTCGCGCTCCGCGCGTCCCTCGAACTTCGTCGTCGGCCGCTGCAGCGAGATCGGCGACTCCCGCGTCAACTGCACGACGTGGGGGCGGTCGGCGTCCTGGGTGGCGAGCGCCTCCGCGATCCACTCCGCATAACCGGCGTGATCGGTCGCGATGTGCAGCACCCCGCCCGGGACGAGCCGGTCCGCGATCAGTTCCAGTGTGCCGGTCTGGACGAAGCGTCGCTTGTGGTGACGCGATTTGGGCCACGGGTCGGGGAAGAACAGCCGCACACCGGTGAGGCTCGACGACGGGATGAGCTCGGTGAGGACGATGGCCGCGTCGCCGCGGATCAGGCGGACGTTGGTCAGGCCGTTGCGGTCGACGAGGCCGAGGAGCTGGGCCAGGCCCGGCTTGTAGACCTCGACGGCCACGACGTCGACATCCGGTTCGGCCTCGGCCATCGCGGCGGTCGAGATGCCGGTACCGCTGCCGATCTCGAGGACCTTCGGGGCCTCGCGTCCGAACAGTTCGGTGAGGTCGAGTTGCGGCTCGGGGACCCGCTCCGGTCCGATCTCGAGGTCGCGGCCCAGCACCGGCCACAGTGTCTCCCAGTTGCGCTGCTGACCGGTCGTCAGCGTGCCGCGGCGGAAGCGGAAGCTCGTCACGCGGGGGTACAACCGGGACCTGTCGGGGCTGTTGTTCACGCGTCCATCGTTGCGCATCGTGCCGTCTCGGCGAAGTCGCGGGGGAACGGCGGCCCGGACGGCAGCGGTGCGGACGCGGACCCGTCCGGCCCCGCGAGGGGATGTGGAGCTGTCTCCGCCGTTCGCCCGGATCCCGATTATTCTCGGCCCTGTCGCGGTTCACGTGCGCCGATGCCCGGGGTGGCGGTGCGGTGGACGCGGGTCGTGGGAGGCGCAGGGGTCGGATGGCGAGGAGGCTGCGGTGGGGGCACCGGTGAACGGTGGCCGGCGTGGCGTGCCCGCCGGGAGCGAGTTGTGGACGGCCGCCGAGCAGGGACGACTCGTCGACCTCGTCGACCCGGTGTCGCCGCTCGTGCCCGTCCTGGCCGGCGCGGGCCGGCGTTTCCTCCGTCCGTTGCACGTCCAGGTCGTCGGCCGGCCCGGGACCGGTCGGGACACGATGGCTCGTGCGCTGCGAGAACGACTGTCGCTCACCGTGATCGGGCCCGGTGAGGACGAGCAGGGGGCCGCTGACACCGATCTGTGGGTTCTGGTCCTGGCGGGACCGCCGCGGCGCGCCGACCGCGAACTCTTCGCGTCCCTCCCGGCCGACCGTGTGCTCGTGGTGCTCGGGAAGGCCGACACGCACGGCGACTGGGATGCTGCGGTCGAGGTCGCGGCGTCGTGTGCCGGGCGTCTGGACACGCCGGTGTACCCCGTCTCGCAGTTGCTGGCCTGCGCCGACCTCGACGACGCCGAATTCGCCGCGCTGGCGACGATGGCGGCCGCAGGCGTCGGCATGCCGTCGATGGCCGGCCGGTTCCTCGTGGGACGTCCGGGTTCCGACGAACGGCTGATGCGGCAGGGTTTGCTGCGCCGGCTCGACGCCTACGGCATCGACACCGCGCTCGCGCTCATCGAGTCCCGTTCCGCCGTGGCCGCGAACGCCGAGGCCCTGAGCCGGGCGCTCCGCGACGCCAGCGGCGTTCCTGATCTCGCTGGACCGATCGGGGAGCGAGTCGACCGGATTCGGCATTGGCGTGAGGTCGAGTTGCGCGCCCGGTTGGAGGAGGCGGCCGCGGCGGGCGTCGACCGCGCCGGTGCCGAGCGACTTCTGGCCGGGGCAGGAGCGGGCACATGACGGACACGGCACTCGCCGCCGCGCGGGAGCTGACCGGCTTCGACGCCGTCGGGGTCGACGCGGGCACCGACGTGCTGGTCGTCGGGACCGACGGAGTGGGCGTCCGCACGCTGGTCGAGGCCTGCCGGGCGCTCGCCCCGGACCTCGACATCGTCGCCCGCGGCGGGCGCTCGGGTGCGCCGGCCGGTGCGGCGGTCGTGGTCGTCGACCCGTCGTCGTCGGTCGGTGAGGAGGAACGTCTCCTCGTCGAGCAGATGCGCGCGCAGGTCGGGACCGTGGCGATCGTGTGCACGAAGATCGACGCGTTCTGGGAGTGGCCGCGGACCGTGCGCGCCCACCGGGCCGTCCTCGACCCGTTCGCGACGCTGCCGCTGTTCGGGGTGTCGTCGGTCGCGGCCCTCGAGGGTGCGGTGGACGAGTCGGGGATCGACGCCCTCGTGGAGTGGCTGCGTGAGACGACCGGCGCGCCGGGCGTGCTCCGCGCCGAGCGGGCAAGGCTCGCGGCGGGCCTCGGGGCGGTCGAGCACCTCCTCGGCGCGCCGACGAGCGGCGCCGACGAGGCGGCGTCCGCACAGGCTGCCGTCGACGATCTCCTGGCCACGCGTCGCGAACTGGTCGCCGCACGCGACCGCGGACGCCCGGACCGGTTGGCGGCGGTACGCGCCGGACTCGCGCGCGTCCGATCGCAGACGTCGGCGGAACTGCACGCCGGGGTGCGCGATCTGGCGGCGTCCGCCGCCGGCCACGCTCCCGCCGCGAATTCTGCGTACGGCGCCTGGGTCCGTACCGGGTGGGCCGCCCTCGCCGACGGCGTCCGTCGTCGCGCCGACGAGCGCGTCGACGCGGTCCGGTCGACCGCCCTGGTGGGCCTGGACGCGGAGCCGTCGGCCGACGAGAACTGGCCCGCGGTACCCCTCCACACCGAGCGGTCGAGCGGCCGGGCGCGGCGCGCGGGCGCCGAAGACGCGTTGGTGGTCGTCCTCGGGGCCTCGACCGGTCTGGGTGTGGGACGCCTCGTCGTCGCACCGATGGAGTCGGTCCAGACGTTGCAGTGGGTCAGCATGCCGCTCGCCCTGATCCTCGGAGTCGCGGTGGCGGCGTGGGTGATCCGTGTCCGGCGCAGTGCTGCGGAGCGTTCCGATCGCGAGGCGCGCACCGCAGAGCTTCTCGCCGAGGCGCGGGCGACGCTCGATCACCAGCTCGCGCTGCGCGTCACCGCGGCCGAGACCCGGATCGCCGGCCAGATCGCCCGGGCGCACGAACGCCGTAACCGAGAGGTGGCGGCCGACGTCGCGCGCCTCGACGAGGAGATCCGCCGACTGCGCAGCGGGGTCGGCGTCCGCGACGCTCGAACCCGTCGCGAGCGCGCGGCGGAGATCCGCCGTGAGTTGGTGGCGCGGTCGGAATCGCTCTGGGCGGACGCCTCCCGCACCGACGACCCGGGTGAGGAATCCGATGATCCGGCGGGACGTCGGGGTGACCGAGGGCATGACGACGGAACGGCCGGGGTCGCCCGGGCCGGCCACGACGACGGGAAGCAGTGATCTCGATGGACCCGATGTTCCCCGACGACCTTCCGGACCCGGCCCGCCCGGAGGAGGCCTCGCTGTTCGGCGCGGCCGAGGGCGCCGACCCGCACTCGGTCGACTCGGTGGCCGCACTGCACGAGACACCGGCGTCCGACGATCTCGACGATCACCTGTGGATGCACGACGACGGCCGGATCTGGGATCTCGGACCCGCCGAGGTGGACACCGACAATGACGGCATCAACGATTCGCTCACCCGCAACGGGCCCGACGGGTTTACGGTGTACACGGACAGCGATCGGGACGGGCAGGTCGACAAGATCACCGAGATCGGTGCGGACGGCGAGTTCCGTTCCGCGGTTCTCGACCCGGACACCGGCCAGTGGATCTCCGGCGGATCGGGACGAATCGGCTGACACGTGACCGGCGCCCGACCCGGTCTGCTCCGCGCCGAGACCGAGCGCGCGCGATCACCAGGGACTTTCGTCACCTGTCCGTCGGGTGTGGGATAGACCGCACCTGGCGAACCCCGTGACCTAGCGCCCGCTCGGTGGACGTATCCTTGACCGCGAGACGACCTGACAGGTGGCCATTCAAGCGGCCACCACCTCGGAGGAGGCCCCAACGATGACCGCAGCCACCATTCCCGGACTGGACCCGAGTAGCGCTCCGACGAAGCACGCGGGACTGCTGGCCTGGGTGGCCGAGGTCGCCGAGCTGACCCAGCCCGACCGGGTGGTGTGGTCCGACGGCAGTGACGAGGAGTGGGAGCGCCTGACCGCCGACCTCGTGAAGGCCGGCACCCTGGTCAAGCTGAACGAGGAGAAGAAGCCCAACTCCTTCCTCGCCAACTCCGACCCCGCCGATGTGGCCCGCGTGGAGTCGCGGACCTACATCTGCTCGGAGAAGGAAGAGGACGCCGGCCCGACCAACAACTGGGTCGATCCCGCCGAGATGCGTTCGACGATGACCGAGCTCTACCGCGGCAGCATGCGCGGCCGCACGATGTTCGTCATCCCGTTCTGCATGGGCCCGCTGGACTCCGACGATCCCAAGCTCGGTGTCGAGATCACCGACTCCGAGTACGTCGTGCTGTCGATGAAGATCATGACCCGCGTCGGCCCCCGCGTCCTGGAGATCCTGGGCGAGGACGGCTTCTTCGTGAAGGCGCTGCACTCCGTCGGTGCGCCCCTCGAGGACGGCCAGGCCGACGTGCCGTGGCCCTGCAACACCGAGAAGTACATCACCCACTTCCCCGAGACCCGCGAGATCTGGTCGTTCGGATCGGGTTACGGCGGCAACGCGCTGCTCGGCAAGAAGTGCTATGCCCTGCGCATCGCCTCGGTCATCGCCCGCGACGAGGGGTGGATGGCCGAGCACATGCTGATCCTCAAGCTGACCAGCCCGGCGAACAAGGTGTACTACATCGCCGCGGCGTTCCCGAGTGCCTGTGGCAAGACCAACCTCGCGATGCTCCAGCCGACGATCCCCGGCTGGAAGGCCGAGACCGTGGGCGACGACATCGCCTGGATGCGCTTCGGCGAGGACGGCCGGCTGTACGCGATCAACCCCGAATTCGGTTTCTTCGGTGTCGCTCCTGGCACCAGCTACGACTCGAACCCGAACGCGATGAAGACCATCGAGGCCGGAAACACCCTCTACACCAACGTCGCTCGCACCGACGATGGCGACATCTGGTGGGAGGACATCGACGGCCCGGCGCCGGCGCACCTCACCGACTGGCTCGGCAACGACTGGACGCCGGAGTCCGATCACAAGGCTGCGCACCCGAATTCGCGCTACTGCACCCCGATCTCGCAGTGCCCGTCGCTGGCCGACGAGTGGGATGACCCGAAGGGCGTGCCGATCTCGGCGATCCTGTTCGGCGGCCGCCGCAAGACCACGGTGCCGCTGGTGACCGAGGCCCGCGACTGGCAGACCGGTGTCTTCATGGGTGCCACCGTGGGCTCCGAGCAGACCGCCGCGGCCGAGGGCAAGGTCGGCACCGTGCGCCGCGACCCGATGGCGATGCTGCCGTTCATGGGCTACCACGTCGGGGACTACCTGCAGCACTGGGTGAACATCGGCAAGAACGCCGACGAGTCGAAGCTGCCGAAGGTGTTCTACGTCAACTGGTTCCGTCGGGGCGACGACAAGCGCTTCCTGTGGCCCGGATTCGGCGAGAACAGCCGCGTGCTGAAGTGGATCATCGAGCGCATCGAGGGTGAGGCCGAGGGTGTCGAGACCCCCATCGGCATCGTCGCGAAGCC
Source organism: Gordonia sp. BP-119 (assembly GCF_016924115.1). Classification (NCBI taxonomy): domain Bacteria; kingdom Bacillati; phylum Actinomycetota; class Actinomycetes; order Mycobacteriales; family Gordoniaceae; genus Gordonia; species Gordonia sp. BP-119. The sequence goes on along the minus strand of NZ_JAFFZF010000007.1, from coordinate 44,981 downwards.
GGAGTCGATCGACGTCAGTGGTCTGGACGTGCCTGCGGAGGACGTCGCGGAGGCGCTCGCCTTCAATCCCGACGAGTGGCGCGAGGAGATCCCGTCCATCGAGGAGCTGTTCGACTTCGTCGGCGAGAAGCTGCCGAGCTCGTTGCGCGACGAGCTCGACGGTCTGAAGCAGCGCCTGGCCTGACGCGGCCTTGCTGCGCGGTTCCGGGGCTGAACGTACGGATGGGTCTGAAGTGACGGTTGAGGTATCGTGCCCCTCATGAAACTACGTCTGTGGGGCGCCTCGGTCGCCGCTGCCTGCGTGCTGGGACTGGCGTCGTCGGTCGCGGTCCAACCGGCTTCGGCGACACCGTCTTCCGGGGCCGGGGTCACGGCGTTCTTCACGGATTCGACGACGATCGGGAACGGGCTTCCCACCGTCAACCGGATCTCCGGCATCGATCGGACCGGTAACGGCAACTACGTGATGATCGCCGAGGACGTGCTCCCGGCACGCTTCTTCACGGCGTCGATCGGGTACACCTCCGTGACCGCGTCCTTCATCGGACAGCCGCGGATCAACGGCGGCGGCACGGTCCTCGGCCCGTGGTTCCTCCCGTTGCTGCCCGGACAGGCCCAGTTCGAGGGCATCCGCCAGTCCGCGGGCGGTTACACGGTCGTCAGCGGCGGCAACAACCAGTTCGTCCGGCAGATCGGGCCCATCGGACAGGTCCTCCGCGACCTTCCGCTCCCGTCGGTGTGGCGCCCGTCGTCGAAGTCGGGTCTGGCAGGTCAGCGCGGACTGACCGGCGTGGCCGTCGGACCCCAGGGTCAGGTCAGCGTCCTGACCGCCGGCGGACTCCGGCAGGACGCCGCACGATCGGCCCGTCTGCTGACCTTCGGCAAGACCAATCGCGAGTTCGTCTATCGCACCGACGCCAACAAGGTGGCCGCCGATGTGCTGGCCATCAACTCGACGGACTTCCTCGTGCTCGAACGTGGCCCGGGCAAGCTGTCGAACATCTTCTGGACGACGACCCGGGGCGCCACCTCGGTGACGAACAAGAAGAAGCTGAGCGGACGCGAGAAGGCGATGACCAAGCGCCGCATCTTCTCGACCACCGCGACGCCCCACTTGCTCACCGGCAACATGTCGGGACTCGCCTGGGGCAACTGGCACCCCGACAACCCGTTCGCGAAGACCCGTACCCGCACCCTTCTCGTGGTGTCGGACAACGTCGGAGCGCCCAACCGCCTCCACTCGTTCGAGGTCCAGATCCCGAAGTAACCCCGCTCCCTGAGGAGTGTCCGGAGCTTGCGGAGGACACGTCTCGAAGGGTCAGCAGTGCCCAACGTCACTGCCGTCAGGGTGGGGTCAGGGTGTTACCTGATGGCCAACCGGCGCAGGATTTGGCACCGTTGAGGGCATGACGACGACTGATGTGGCCGCTCGAGACGACGGTGGCGATGATTTTGGGACGCCGAAGCACGCGGTTGCTGCCGGGGCAGACAACCTTTCCAAGCGGTACGGCGTCGGCGACACCGCCGTCGAGGCCCTGAAGAGCGTCTCCATCTCGTTCCGGGAGGGCGAGTTCACCGCCATCATGGGGCCGTCGGGGTCGGGTAAGTCCACGCTGATGCACTGCCTCGCCGGTCTCGACGTCGCGAGCGACGGCAAGGTGTTCATCGGCGACACCGACCTGACGGCGTTGTCGGACAAGGCGATGACGATGCTGCGTCGCGACCGCATCGGCTTCGTGTTCCAGGCGTTCAACCTCGTGCCGACGCTGACGGCCAAGGAGAACATCACACTGCCGGTCGACATCGCCGGCCGCACCGTCGACACCGAGTGGTTCGACGCCGTGGTGGCCCGGCTCGGGATCACCGACCGGCTCGGACATCTGCCGAGTGAACTGTCCGGTGGTCAGCAGCAGCGCGTGGCCTGTGCTCGTGCGCTGATCGGCAAGCCGTCGATCATCTTCGGCGACGAGCCGACGGGCAACCTGGACTCCCGCTCCTCGGGCGAGGTGCTGTCGATCCTGCGGGCGGCGACCGACGAGTTCAAGCAGACCGTCGTCATCGTGACCCACGATCCGCGCGCGGCGTCGTACGCCGATCGAGTGGTGTTCCTGGCCGACGGCCAGATCGTGCAGGAGCTGTCCCGGCCGTCGGCCGACGACGTCTTCGAGGTCATGAAGAACCTCGACAACGTGCCTGCGCCCGACACCGCCGAAGCGCTCTGAGCCGTGGCGTCCTCCACGGTGATGCGCCGGGTCTCGCTACGGAACCTGCGCGCCCACAAGCTCCGGCTGTTCCTCACCCTCTTCTCGATCGTCCTCGGCACCTCGTTCGTGGCCGGGTCCATCGTCTTCACCGGGTCCATCTCGAAGGCCTTCAATGACATCTTCGACAGTGCGGCGCAGGGTGTCGCGGTCGAGGTGACCCCGGCCGACCGGCAGTCGCCGGGTGTGCCGAACACGATCGTGGACCAGCTCCGCGACCAGCGTGCCCAGTTCGGCATCGACAAACTCGTCGTCAACAACAACGGCCTGGTCACGGTCGCCGACTCCGACGGCAAGGCCATCCAGACCGGTGGCGCCCCGAGCGTGGGCAGCACCTACATCCCGCCGGCGGAGGCGCTCGACCCGGACGAGTCGCGGATCCTGCCGGGTGGACGCGGGCCCGAGAACGCCGGCGAGATCGTCTTGAACACCTCGGCGGCCGAGGCCGCGGGGCTGAAGGTCGGGTCGAAGACGAAGATCGTCGTCGGGCAGGGCAACTCGGAGCCGCTCGAGGTCACCGTCGTCGGCCTCGTCGACGCGCCCAGCTCGACGGGTGGTTACGTGAACGCCCAGTTCGACGCCGCGACGTCGGCCCGCCTGTTCACCGACGGTGAGCACGTCGGCGTCGTCGACATGTCGGCCGTCGCCGGGGTCACCCCGGAACAGTTGCAGGAACGGATCATCTCCGCGCTCGGCGCCGACGCTGATCTCTACGACGTCCGCACCGGCGACCAGGTCCGCGAGGATCAAAAGGCGCAGGTCAACGAGTTCCTGCAGATCTTCCAATACATCCTGCTGGCGTTCGCCGCGATCGGTCTGGTCGTCGGCACGTTCATCATCTACAACACCTTCTCGATGATCGTCGCGCAACGGAACCGGGAGTTCGCGCTGCTACGGGCGGTCGGCGCGAGCCAGCGCCAGGTCTCGCGCTCGGTGCTGTTCGAGGCCTTCGTCGTCGGTGTCCTCGGCGGCGCGCTCGGTCTCGCCATCGGCATCGGGCTGGCGGCCGCCTTGAAGGCCATCACCAGTGCGACGTCGGGCCTGCCGGACGGTGAGTTGGCGATCGGTCCGGATGCCATCCTCGCCGGCATCCTGGTCGGCGTCGTGGTGACGATGGTCAGTGCCTGGGTGCCGGCGGCGCGAGCCGCCCGGGTGCCGCCCGTGGAGGCGATGCGCGCATCGGCCGCCGAGGGGTCGGCCTCGTTGCGCAACCGCACGATCATCGGCGCGGTCATCGGTGTCGCGTCGATCGTCGCGATCGTGGTCGGCGCGATGGGTGAAGGTGCCGGCCCGGCGATCACGGTGGGTGCCGGCGCCGCGGGCGCGGTCCTGTCGGCCGTCCTCATTGGCCCGGCGATCGCGCGTCCGTTCGTCAGCGTGCTCGGCCGGGTCATCGGTGCGCCCTTCGGCATGATCGGGCGCCTCGCCCGGACCAACGCGGTCCGCAACCCGCGGCGTTCGGCCGCGACGGCGTTCGCGCTCACCCTCGGGCTGATGCTGGTCGCGATCATCGGCACCCTGGGACAGTCGTTCAAGGGCACGGTCGACGACGCCGTCGACGCCGGCATCACGGCCGACTACATCGTGGCCGGAACCAACCAGTCGCCGCTGCCGCCCGCGGTGACCGGCGCGATCGACGGTGTGCCCGGCGTCGCCGAGGTGGTGTCGTTCGGCATCGTCCAGGCCAAGGTCGAGGACAAGTCGGAGACCGGGTTCTCGGCGCTCGGCGGTCCGCTGAACAGCGTGACCGTGATGGACATGCAGGACGGCGCGTCGTCGGATCTGCCCGCTGACGGGATGCTGATCAGCGAGCGGACCGGCAAGGCGAACGGCTGGCAGCGTGGCGATGTGGTCACGTTCACGTCCGCGACGGGCGAGCAGGTCCAGGTCCCGATCGCGGGCGTCTACGCGGACAACGAGGCGCTGCAGCCGTGGGTCGTGGGTCCGGACGTCTACGAGAAGCTGGTCCCGCCCTTCGCGCGGGTCAATGTCACGCTCTTCGTGAACGCCGCGCCGGGCACCGACCTCGAGACCCTGCGCACCGATCTGGAGAATGCGACGTCGGACTACCTGACGGTGCAGATCCAGGACCGGGATCAGTTCAAGGGCCAGATCTCGTCGCAGATCGATCAGATGCTCGGCACGCTGTACGCGATGCTCGGGCTGGCACTGCTGATCGCCGTCCTCGGCATCATCAACACGCTTGCGCTGTCGGTGGTCGAACGCAAACGCGAGATCGGGATGTTGCGGGCGATCGGCATGATCCGAGCCCAGGTGCGCCGCTCGATCTACCTCGAGTCGGTGCTGATCTCGATCTTCGGCGCAGTGCTGGGTGTGCTCCTCGGGACCGTCATCGGCGTCGCGTTGGTCCGCACGCTCGCCGAGTGGGGCCTGGGCGCGCCGGTGATCCCGTGGTCGCTCATCGCGATCACGCTGATCGCGTCGGCGGTGGTAGGGGTTCTGGCCGCGTTGTGGCCGGCCGTCCGCGCGGCGCGCACCGGACCGCTCGAGGCGATCGCCGACATCTGACGCAGGTTCGTGGTGGTCGGGTCGGGGATCGGTCCGGGATGACAGAATCGTCCGCATGACCCGACCACCAGAGGGCGATCCCAACGATCCGCGGAACGGTCCGCCGGAGACCCGTCAGTTCGATCCGGACTTCGACCCGTCGGCGCCGCCGTCGCAGGCCTACACCGAGCAGCCGTATCCGGGTCCGTACACGGAACCGCACCAGGCCGGTCAGCCCTATCCGGGGCCGTACACCGAACCGCATCAGCCGGGACAGCCATATCCGGGTCCCTACACCGAACCCCAGTATGCCGACCCTCAGTACACCGGCGGGTCGCCCTACGGTGCCTCGCCCTACGACGCGCCGGCCGGTGGTGAACCGCCCCGCGGTTCCGGGTCGAAGGGCCGGACCATCGGGCTGGCGCTGGTCGCCCTGATCGCACTCGTGGTCCTGGGTCTCGTCGTCGTGCTGGTCACCCGCTCCGGCGACGGCGACTCCACCAGCGCGGCGTCATCGTCGACCACCGAATCGAGTGATCCGGCGACGACGAGCGAGACGACGTCGTCGAGCACCCCGACCACCGAGGAGACGACGTCGACCACGACGACGCAGCGCTCCGGGACCATCACCTACCAGCTGACCGGCAACGGGGACGTCGTCGCGCTGACGTTCACCCGTGGCCAGGGATCGCCGACGGTGATCCCGGCGATCGGCTCGCCGTGGTCCCAGCGGGTGCAGCTCGAGGGAACCCGCGCGAGCATGTCGGCCATCGTGATCCGCGGACCGGTGTCGTGCGCCATCCTCGCCGACGGTGAACAGCTGGCCGCCGCCACCAGTCAGGGCGGCACCCTCAACTGCACCGCGGACCTCGCCGCCGAGTAGTTCAGGCCGCTGGGTGCGGAGGTGGCTTCGACTCGGGGCTTCGCTTCGCTCAGTCCCGGCTCAACCAGCAGTGGGCTCAGCCAGACGGAACCGGACTCCGAGCACTTCAGCGTCGACGCAGGACGAGCACCAAGTTGGTGCCGAGGACGTCCCGAAGCACCGGCACGCGCATGACCCACCACATCCAGCGCGGGATGTAGCGGGGGAATGCCGCGACGAGGTCGGCGCGCCCGGCACCGGTCGCCGATCGGGCCCAGCGCAGCCCGTCGGCGGCGGAGACCGCGAACAGCGATGTGCCGTACAGGTTCTTGGGCGGATGACCGTGGCGTCGGGTGTACAGCCGGGCCGCGCGATGGCCGCCCAGATAGTGCGTCAGGCCCATCTCGTGACCGCCGAACGGTCCCCACCACAGTGTGTAGCTGATGATGACGATGCCGCCGGGACGCGTCACCCGCAGCATCTCGTCGGCCATCTCCCACGGCGTCGGGGTGTGCTCGACGACGTTCGACGACAGGCAGACGTCGACGCATCCGTCGGCGAAGGGCAGGGCCTGGCCGGAGCCGCGGACCGATCCGCGATGCTCGAGCCCACCGGCGTGCATCTCGGTGGGATCGGGTTCGACGGAGACGTAGTGCGCGCCGCGGGCCCGGAAGGCGTCGGCGAAGTATCCGGGACCGCCGCCCACGTCGAGGACCACCGATCCGCCCATGTCGGGGACGAACGCCTCGACCATGTCCGCGGTGTCGCCGGCGAGCGCGCCGTAGAAGCGCGCGGGATCGGATTGTTCGTAGCGGAAGTCGTTCAGCAGTCCCGCGGCGCGTCGCAGGGTGGCGAGCCGGGCCATCCGTGCGCCGCCGGGAAGTGAAGTCGTCATCGTCGGGTCACTCTAGTGGGGTGTCTCGGCGAGAGGTTCCTCGCCGGGCCGCTCGCGCGGCGGATTCCGGTGCTCACGGCCTGGTCGGTAGGCTGACGGACAACATGCGCACACCGTCGAACATCCTGCTCCTGTGCTGGCGGGACACCCGCCACCCTCAGGGCGGCGGCAGCGAGACCTACCTGGAACGGGTGGGCGCCGAACTGGCTCGACGCGGCGCGAACGTCACCTTCCTCACGTCCGCGTACCCGGGGGCGCTGCGCCACGAGCACCGGGACGGCATGCGGTTTTTCCGCGCCGGCGGACGGATCAGCGTGTATCCGCTCATGCTCGCGACCATCGTCGCGGGCCGGCTCGGGTTCGGCCCGCTGGCGGGGTGCCGCCCCGACGTCGTCGTGGACACCCAGAACGGTGTCCCGTTCTTCTCGTCGCTCGTCTCACCGGCTCCGACGGTCGTCCTCGTCCATCACTGTCATCGCGAGCAGTGGCCGGTCGCCGGCCGTCTGCTCGGCCACATCGGGTGGTTCCTCGAGTCGCGGGTCTCGCCGCGCGTCCATCGGCGCAACCGATACGTCACGGTCTCGACGCCGTCGAAGTCCGAACTCGTCGCGCTGGGGGTCGATGCCGGGCGGATCGCGGTCGTGCGCAACGGGATCGATCCGGTACCTCACGGTATCGAGGCGCCCGCGCGCACCGGGGCGTCGACTCCCGGTGTGCCGGTACGACTCTGCGTGCTGTCGCGGCTGGTGCCCCACAAGCAGGTCGAGGACGCGTTGACCGTACTCGCCCGGCTGCGTCGCGACGGTGTCGACGCCCGTCTCGATGTCATCGGCGGTGGCTGGTGGTCGGACGAATTGCACCGCGCCGCAGCCGACCTCGCGGTGACCGATGCGGTCACCTTCCACGGCCACGTCGACGAACGCCGCAAGCACGAACTGCTCGCCCGGGCCCGGGTCCACCTCATGCCGTCGCGCAAGGAGGGATGGGGCCTCGCGGTCGTCGAAGCCGCCCAGCACGGTGTCCCGACGATCGGTTACCGCAGTGCCGCCGGACTCGCCGACTCCATCGACGACGGGCGTACCGGGCTCCTCGTCGACGGTGTCGACGAACTGGCCAGCGCAACGAGGAAACTCATCGACAACCCGGACGAGGCGCTTCGACTCGGCCGGAACGCGCAGACCACGGCCAGCCGCTACTCGTGGTCGGCGACCTGCGACGGGTTCATGGCGACGTTCGACGCCGTGCTGTCCGACTCGCGCCGCTGATCACACCGACGCCGAGACCGACGAGGCCGGTGATGAGCAGCGCGGCCCATACGAGGTGCGCGCCGAGGGCGATCGCACGGTCGGTGGCGTCGGCGGACCGATCCACGACGTCGCCCACCTGATACAGCCTCAGATCCGGCCCGTCGAACACAAGCCGTCCGGCGGCCGCGAGTTGGCCAGGCGGAGAACCGTTCTCGATCAGCACCCACCCGACGCCGAGCTCGGCGAGCGCTGCCGGTGAGCCGCCGGACTCCAGCACCCGCGTCACCGCTGCGGCATGTTCCCCGGCCGGGTCGATCACCTTGCCGTCCACTCGGAGTTCGCCGGATTCGACGACCGGCGCCCGCAGCATCCGTGCGGCGGGATCGAGCGACGGATCGCGCGCGAAGGGGTACTCACGCACCGTGCCGGGAGGCCACAGCGCGACCGAACCCCGGTCCGGCGGCACGATCTCCGCGACCTGCCGCCACTCGTCGGGATAGTCGATCGCGCGCACCGCACCGCCGACCCCCCACGCCAGGTCGGGGAGCGGCGCGACCGCGAGCAGTGCGACCGCGGCGAGTGCGAAGCCGGACGGGACCCGACGTGTCGCCGCTGCCACGGCCGCTGCCACACACACCGCCACAGCCGGGACGAGAAGTGCGGCGAACTTCTGCGTATCGCGGAGGAGTCCGCCGCCACCGACGTGCTCGACGACGAACCCCAGGCCGGTGCGGACCGGTCCGAAAGTGCTCAGCACCAACAAGATCGCGGTCACCGCCGCGAGGATGGCGATGGCGCGCACCAGCGGGTCCGACGCCGCGCGACGACGCCACAGGTGACCGGCGCCGACCGCGACGACGAGGAGCAGGCCGAGGGTGGCCACCGCGGCCCACCCGATGCTCCGACTCGCCGGCACCGCGTCGGCGTTCCAGATCCCGCCCAGCGACAGGGCCGTACCCACGGGGCCGAGCCACGGCTCGGACCGCAGACCGAATGCCTCCACCCCGGCGGCCGCGGACGTGGTCGGGGCGTCGGAGATGGAAGCCGTCAGCAACCACGGCAGTGTGCTGAGGAGCCAGAGCGTGAGAACGGCCACCGTGGGTCGCAGACCGAACGGACGGGCCACGAGCGCCGTCGCCAGAGTGATTGCGGCGAGGACAGAACCAGTGGGGGTCAAGCCTGCGACCGCGAACAGTCCGCCCAGTTGAAGAAGTTGGACGGTGCTTGCTCGGGGGTCCGGTCGCCGGGTGGCTTCGACTCGGCTCCTCGCTTCGCTCGGTGCCGGCTCAACCAGCGGAGTGACTCGGCTCCTCGCTTCGCTCGGTGCCGGCTCAACCAGCGGAGTGACTCGGCTTCTCGCTTCGCTCGGTGCCGGCTCAACCAGCGGGGGGCGCCCACGCAGATCCAGAATCGCGACGAGAATCCACCCCAGTGCCGCATAACCCGCCAGCAGGCTCCAGTGGCCCTGGAGAAGACGTTCGGCGACAAACGGATTCCACACCGAGACGAGCGTTGCCGCCGCGGCGCCGGTGCGCCCGCCGCCCGGGACCAGGCGCGCTGCCAGACGTCCGTACCCGACGCCTGCGCAGACCAGGGCCGCGGCGAGGACCGCCAGCACGACGATCCCGCCGTCGACGACGGTGCTCACCATCGCGAGGAACCAGTCCTGCGGCACGGCGCGAGGCGGCAGGTCACCGATCCCGAGCGTGGTGTCCGTGACATGGGTGCGCGGCGTGGACACCGCATCGCGATACAGCAGGTACCGGTCGCCGGCCCCGATCAGGCCCGGCAACAGCGGTGCCAGGATCACCGCGGCCGCAGCGACACCGGTGCCGTACAGAACCGGCAACAGTCGTCGGGGAGTCACCGCGGCGAGCCGATCAGAAGTGGTGGGTGTCCGAGGGTGCGGGGGCGTGCACCGGGTCGTCGTCGTAGTCGGACTCGGTGATGCCGTACGACCGGGCCAGATCCAGGATCTTGGTCGCCCGCGCGATCCGCGGCAGGTCGGAGCCGTTGCGGATCTCGCCGCCGTCGCGCTCGAACTCGGCGAAGAACTCGCGCGCCCAGGTGATCTCGTCCTGAGAGGGGGACAGTCCCTCGTTGACCTGCGCGCACTGGCCCGGGGTGAGGCAGATCTTGCCGGTCATGCCGAACTCGGCACTGACCGCGGTCGCCTCACTGAGCTTGAGCGCGCTGGAACCGACCGTCGGGCCGTCGATGGCGCTGGGCAGGTGGGCGGCCTTCGCGGCGATCGTGAAACGCGAACGGGCATAGGCCAGGGTCTGTGGGTTCTCGCCGAAGCCGGTGTCGCGGCGGAAATCCCCGATACCGAACGCGAGACGGAACGTGCCCTTGGTGGCCGCGATCTCGCTGATGCGTTCCAGCCCGCGTGCGGTCTCCACGAGCGCGACGATCGGCAGGCCGGGCAGTCGCTTGGCGGTCTCGGTGACGTGGTCGACGGACTCGACCATCGCCAGCATCACCCCGCCGACGGCGGTCTGCGACAGCGCCTCGAGATCATCGGCCCACCACGGTGTGCCGAATCCGTTCACGCGAACCCAGTCTCCGGCGCCGGGGCCGGCGGTGCCGTCCTTCGGCCCGAGCCAACGGACGACGTTGTCGCGCGCGGAGACCTTGTCCTTGGGAGCCACCGCGTCCTCGATGTCCAGCACGACGATGTCGGCGCGCGAACGCGAGGCCGGCTCGAACTTGGCGTAGTGGGAGCCGTTGACCAGCAGCCAGCTCCGGGCCAGCACCGGGTCGATGCGCGAACCGATGTCGGTCGACTCGGCGTCGTAGGTGGGGTTGTCGTCGTACATCACGGTCTCTCGGTCCGGTGGACACGCGCGATCGGGGGGACCCGCGTTCGGCAACAGCCTTCCCATCGTTGCCTATGCCCGACTGCCCGTGCAAAACCCGGCACGCGTACCTCGTACCCGCCCCGCGCGAGACCGCGGCGGCGTAGTCGGCACACTTGGTCCATGCAGCAGACGCGCCGGACGACGGGCACGGTCGGCGCCGTCGGGTCGGTGGCGATCGGGTCGATGGTGGCCAACGTCTGCATGTACGTGGTGCACCTCGTCGCGAGTGCGCATTTCCTCGACGTCAGCGAATACGGCGAGTTCGCGGTGCTGCTGTCGGCGATGCTCGTGCTGGGTGTGCCGGCGATGGCGCTGCAGAACGTCATCGCCCGGGAGGTCGTGCTCGGCGGTGACGAGGGACGGCTCCGCGCGCTGGGTGTGGTGACGACGTGCTGGGTCGTCGTACTCACCGTCGTCGCCACCCCGCTGGTCGCGCTGCTGCTGCGCACCGACGTCGCGACGACGGCCGCGGCACTCGCCTCGGCGCCGCTGCTGGCGCTCATCGCCGCAGGTCAGGGGATTCTGCAGGGGCGCGGCGAGTTCCGGGCGCTGTCCTGGGTGCTGGCCGCCGTCGGAGTCGCACGATCGATGCCGATCATCGGGGCGTTCGCCGCCGGCGCCGGACCGGCCGGTGGGCTGCTGGCCGGGACGCTGGGTGCCGCCGCGTCGGCGGTCGTCGTCTGGCTCGTGGTCTGGTCGATGCCACGGTCCGGACGGCCGGGGCGGCCGCCGTCGGGAGCCGCCGGGGTGCTCAGCGTGGTCCGCGCGTCGCAGGTCCAGTTGGTGTTGATCGTCGCATCGTCGATCGACCTGCTGCTCTCGCCCCGGGTCCTCGACGCCGAGGAGGTCGGGGTGTACGCCCTCGGCGCGATCGCGACGAAGGTGGCCTTCTGGCTCCCGCAGGCGATCGGCGTCGTCTTCTATCCGCGCCTCGCCGACCCCGCACGGTCGTCGGCTTCGTTGCGTCAGGCGGTGACGGTGGTCGCCGGGATCGGGGTCGTCCTGACCGTTCTCGCGGGCGCGGCCGGCCCGGTCGTCCCGTTCGTCTTCGGGGACGGCTACGACGCCTTGGTGCCGATCCTGTGGCTCTTCGCCTACATCGGCGCCGCGCTCGCCGTCCTGCAGGTCGTCTTGCTGTCGGCGATCGCGCGCGACCGGACGCGCGTGGCACTCGGCACCTGGTTGGTCGTGGGCGCCGAGGTGCTGGTCATCGTCACCCTCACCGGCTCGGTGGTCGGGGTCGCGGGCACCGCGGCCGTGGCCGCCACGATCGCCGCGCTGGGGACGTGGGCGGTCGCGCGCTGAGTTGAGGTCGGACGTTGCCGAGTGCCCGAAGTTTCGGCAGTGTTGTGTCATGAGCGACAACGAGAGCACACAGGTCACTGTCCAACGCACGATCGAGGCGCCCGTCGACGCGGTGTTCGACGTCCTCTCCAATCCCGAACGGCATCAGGCGCTCGACGGTTCGGGTTTCATCCGCGGCGTGGACCACGCCGATCGCATCCAGCAGGTCGGTGACGTGTTCACGATGAACATGTCGGGCGACCACATGGGCGGCGACTACAAGACCGACAACCATGTCACCGGTTACGCCAAGGACAAGCTGCTGGCATGGCAGACCGCCCCCGCCGGCACCGAGCCGCCCGGGTGGGAATGGCTGTGGGAGTTGGAGTCCCAGGGTCCGAACGAGACGCTGGTGCGCCACACCTACGACTGGTCGAAGGTCACCGACAAGAAGCTGCTCGAGAAGGTCAAGTTCCCGCTCGTCACCGAGCACCAGCTGAACGACACCCTCGGCAGGCTCGCCGCCGAGTCGACCTCCTGACGCCGGTCTCCGTCACTCCGGTTGCCCGCCAACGGTTTCCGCGCCACTCCGGCGCCGGAACCGGGCGGGTAGCCAGGCCGGGTTGATCAGTATCAATCCGGCCACCAGTGCCACCAGGCCCAGGACCGCGGTGCCGATCGGTACGAGCCGGCCCCAGATCAGGATCGGGGACGCGAGATCGTCGGCCAGGTCCGTCATCCGGGCCTGCGTGTCGTCGTCGTAGCCGAAAGTCGCACGCAGATGCGGCAATTCGAAGCCGGCCGGGACGCCGGGGATGCCGTCGGGGAAGCGGTACGCCTCGTCGACGGTGATCGTGGCGTCGACAATGGTGCCGGTCCGGGTGTCGACGGCGAGATCCCACGAACTCCGGTGATGGAGGCTCGCGGTCAACGGCCGGCTCGAGTCGTCGAACCCGAACCACGACGCCGGACGCGTGATCGAGACATTCGTGCCGACCGGTCGCCCCAGCGCTTCGCGGGCGAGGTCGGTGTCAGGGACCTCGGCGCGGAACCGTGCGACGTCGCGACCCTGCACCTCGGTGTCACCGTCGTAGACCAACGGCACGGTGGTGCGGGTGATCGGGTCGAAGAACTCGCGGTCGGCGGTCGCCGTGTCGAAGGGCAGCAGATAGGTGCTGCCACGGCGGTCAGGGACGAGCACGGCGGCCTGCCCGCTGTCGTACTGGATCTCCGACGCCCCGCGCGCGGCGAGTCGGGGCAGCGCGTTCTTCCGGTCGAGCGTGACCCGATCCTTGATGGCGTTGACGGTCGCCTCGTTGCACGGTTGTGCCGGGTCATCGGCATCGACACCGGGGCGCGGATCACCGGGGTCGACCTCGCGGCCGTCGATGCGCAGCGCATCGGCCTGGATCGACGTACCGGCCTGCAGCGTCACCCGGTGTTCGTCGGACGGCTGCACCGCCACGACGCGCTGCTGCCGGACGAGGTCGGCGCCGACGGTACGGGCGCTCCGGGTCTCCAGCGAGCACCGGTCGAAGATCGTCGCGTCGTCGGCCGTGGCGACGGTGGTGAAATCGGTGCTCAGCGGGATCGTGCGGAACCCGCCGACGAGCAGGGTGGGCAGCGCGATCGTCACCGCGAGCAAGAATGCGCCGACGAAGATCAGCGTCGGTCCCGCGAGGTCCGCCGTCGACCAGCGATGGGGTTCCGGGTGCGACGACGAGGACGGCGAGGACATGGTGGCGAGGGTACGCAACGCCTCCCGGCTACCCTGTCAGCAGCATGACCAGCACCGACCCCGGCCCCACCAGCCCCGCCACCGCCGAACCCGCAACGGGTTCCGCCCGGCGGTTCTATCCGCAGCTCGAGGGCATGCGGGCCATCGCCGCGATCGGGGTCCTGGTCACGCACGTGGCCTTCCAGACCCGCGCGGTCGAGATCCCCGTACTGGGACCGGTCCTCGGTCGCCTCGACCTCGCGGTCGCCTTGTTCTTCGCGCTCTCCGGCTTTCTGCTCTGGCGACCGTGGGTCGACGCCGCGCATCGCGGGACCGGTCATCCGTCGGTGCCGCGGTACTTCCGCCATCGCGTCGTCCGGATCTGGCCGGCCTACGTGGTCGTGGTGACGCTGGTGATCCTGCTGCTCCCCGAGGCGCAGGGAGCGGATGCGCAGGTCTGGCTGGCGAACCTCACGCTCACGCAGGTCTTCGTGCCGCTGACACTGACCGCCGGTCTGACCCAGATGTGGAGCCTCTCGGTCGAGATCGCCTTCTACGCACTGCTGCCGCTCATCGGCTTCGCTCTCCTGCGGCTGCGCGGGAGCCGTCTGCGGGCGCGGGTGCCGGCGCTCGTCCTCCTCGGTGCGCTGAGCCTCGGCTGGGCCTGGGTCGGCACCTCGCTGCCCGTGGCCGACGGCGTGGAGACCAAGAACTGGGTGTTCGGCCACCTCCCGTGGTTCGTCGCGGGTCTGGTCCTGGCCGAGATCGCCGGAGTCCTCGAACGTGAACCGGAATCGGGTTCTGCATCCGGGACGTCGGGGACGGGCCGCTGGATGGCGGGAACGATCCGCCTCAGCGCGAACCGCCCGCTCATGCTGGGCGTCCTCGTCGTCGCCTACGCGCTGGCATGCACCAGGATCGCCGGTCCGACCGGTCTCGGCGACGTCACCGAGATCGAGTTCGCCACCAAGATGGTGCTCGGCGCGCTCTGCGGTTATGCGCTGCTTGCTCCGCTGGTGTGCAACGACGGACCGTTCCGCATCCTCACCTCACGGGTGATGCTGGCTCTCGGCAGATGGTCGTACGGGATCTTCATCTGGCACGTCGCGATCCTCGCGGTGGTCTTCCCGCTGTTCGGCATCGTGCCGTTCAGCGGCGACACCCTCCTGGTGCTCGTGATCACCCTCGGGCTGTCGATCGGCGTCGCTGCGGCCAGCTATGCCTTCATCGAAGAGCCGGCCCGGAACTGGTTGCGCAACCGTGAGAATCGTCGTCGCCACCGTTCGCGCCACGACGCGGCCGACGCCTTGTCGTCGTCAGGCCCGTCGTCGTCAGGCCCGTCGTCGACGGCCGACCAGAACACCAGCCACGCCGTCATCGACACCGCCACCAGCGCCGGTAGCTGAACCCACCATTGCGACCCGTGGTACCCGCCCGAGGCGTGCCAGGGGCCGGCCGCCAGCCCGATGGTCGCGGTCATCATCGCCACGAATGTGATTGTGACGCCGGCCTTCTGCGGTACCGCTGCGGCGAGGGTGCCGACCACGACGGCGGCCGCGAGTCCCCACCAGCCGGACACCAGCCACGCCGCGGCGAACACCGCACCCCCCGCGGCGAGCACGCTGCCGCGCCCGGACGGAACCACGATGGGGTCACCGGCCCGGGTGCGACGCGCCGACGGCCACCACGCGGCGACGAGCAGCAGCGCCATCAGCGCGAGCCCGATCACCAGCGCCCACCGGTACAGCGAGTCGAATCGGAAGGTGAGTTCGATGGTTCCGCCTGCACCGGCGGGGACGACCCACCCCTGTTGCCACCCGTCGACGACGACCGGCCGTAGCTGCGCGCCGTCGAGGTGCGCCTGCCACCCCGGGTTGGTGCTCTCGGGCACGACGAGCAGTCGTTGCGCACCGGCGTCGACCGTCACCGCTCGCCGCGCCGGCGACCACTCGGTCACCTCGGGGGACGTCGACGCGGGCGCCGAGACCGGATCACCGTCCACCAGCGACAGGGCGTCGACGGTGAAGGCGTCGCCGGGATTGACCGACACCTCCTGCTGGCCCGCGGGGAGTGCGAGCCGGCCGCCGTCGCAGGGGCGGCCGATCACCGGCTGCCCGCTGCGGAGGTCGGACACACTGGCGCGCACCGACATTCGGACGACCTGTCCGGCAGCGGTCAGGCCGATGCCGTCGTCGCAACCGATCTCGACGACCCGGTCGGCACCGGCATCGACACCGACACCGTCTGCCGGCGTGGGCGACACCCGGACCTCGGCGATTCCCGGTGGTGCGGGACTGGCGAACCCGAGGCTGTTGACGTCGATGAGGTCGGACTGCGCGCGAATGGTGATCTCGGCACGGTCGGTGACCGCGGGATCGAGCCGCACGAGACCGCTCTCGTCGACCTCGCGGATCTGCTCTCCCGTCCCGAGGTCGACCGCGACCTCGGTGGGCGCGGCGGGATAGCCCCGCGGGGCGTCGATGGTCAGCGAATCGACCCGCTGTGCGCGCGGGAGGTCGAGGACCAGGGTGGGACTGTTCTCGTCCGCTGCGCCATCGTCGGTCTCCCTGTCGCGCGCGGGCGACTCTTCCTCGTCGGGGATCTCCGGTGCGGTCCACGATGTTCCGGGATCGCCGTCGACGGCAGCCGCGGGCCCGCCGCGGGGATCGGTCACCGGGCGGGGCCCGCGCGCCGTGACCCGGTCGTCCTCGGCGAGAAGCCGATCCAAAGCATCACCGGGTCGGGGTCGCAGGATCGCGGTGGGGGAGACGGTGACATCCGACGGCACCGAGAGTGCGCGCCCGAACACCGCCGAAGTCTCCGGCGAGAGTGCGAGACCCGGTGCGCACCTGGTCATCGGCCGCTCGGGGTCGGAGACGCACGACGCCCGCCCGGACAGCTCCTGGTACAGCAGCCACTGGGCCACGTCGGTGCCGGCCTCGAGTTCGGGCAACACCACGCGGTGGCGGATCCGCAACGGCGTCGCGGTTCGCAGATCGGAGACCGTCACCTCACCGAGCGCGAATTGGTTTCCCGCCGTGCCGTCGTCGGTGCGGAGCGCGCGGATCTGGAGCCAACCGGTGGGGCCGCTGGGGGCGGTCACGGTGACCGGTTCGCCGGGAGCGAGACCGGAGACCACCGTGCTGCCCGCCTCGGTGGTGATCAGCGCACTCGTGACGTCGGGTCCGAGCGCCTTCGCGGTCGTCAGGGTCACCGCGAGATCGGTGCGCGGCGTCGTGAAACCGATGCGCATCCATCGTCCGACCGCGGTCTCCAATCCGCCGCTCACCCAGGCGCTCTGCGGGTTGCCGTCGAAGGCCGCGGCCGCCGAGTTGGCCGGCGAGGTCTGCCCGGGCTGGACCGCGTCCGCCGCCGATCCCGACGTCGACACCTCGACTTCGCCGCTCTCGTTGTCCAACAACCATTCCCCGTGGACCAGTGGTTGGCCGTCGACGGGGTAGTCGGCGACGGCGTTCTGTGTCCGACGCGGGTCCGACGGCGACCTGATCGCCGAACTGTGGTCGTCGACGCGGCCGAAGTCGGTCTCCCGGTCAGCGGGTGTGTCGGTCACGATCAACGGGCCGTCGACGATCCCGGCGCGGCGGGCGTCGGCGTCGAGCACGACGGGTCCGAGCGGGGGAAGTCCCTGGCGTGCGCGGACGTCGGCCAGTTCGGCGATCGCCTCGGGCCCGCCGGCAATGCGGGGGAGCCCGGTGGTGTCGACGAGTCGCGGACCGGTGCCGGTCGTCGGCGCGCCCGGTTCGCCGACGGCGTAGATCTGCACCGCGGGCATCGGCGGCCGTAGTCCGTTGTCGCGCACCACTCCTCGGACGCTGGGTGGCCCGATCGGCGGACCGAACTCGGCGACGCGACGGAGCCCGGGCGACTCGTCGAGTGCCTGTTGCGCGAGCAGCGGGCGGGCCGACCGCGAGGTGTCGGGGTCGAGATCGGCTCGGAGGACGACGAATCCGATGCCCTGCCCGGCGAGGGTGGCGGCGAGACCGGGGGAGCCACGGCCCGCGGCGATCTCCCGTTGTACGGAGTCGAGGGCGCGGATCGCGCCGGGCGGGGTGAGCGGGATCGCGTCGCGGACCGCCCACGGGGTGTCGGACAGGGGTTGCAGCGGTTCGTCGCGGGTGAGCCCCCAGAGTTGGTCGGCGAACGGGGCGCCGGGGACGACCAGCGCGCGGGCGGGCGGGGCGCCGTCGTCGCGTTCGCTGTGCTCGGTCAGCCAGTCGGCGGTCTGCTGCCAGTGGCGTGGAATCGCCTGGTACGTACCGTCCGGCGCGAGCTGACCGGTCCACATCAACGACCCGGCGCCGATCACGGCGACGAGCAGGACGATGGTCGCGGCGACCGGTCGCGACCGCTGGGGCTGGGCGAAGGCGGAGAGCGTCTCCCGGCGACTCGCACTCCCCGGCAGCGGAACCCGTGCCAGGAGATGTGCGACACCGAGGACCAGCGGGATGCGGAGCAGCGGCTCGAACTTGTGGATGTTGCGCAGCGGGGCGCCCGGGCCGTCGAGGAAGACGCGTACCTGCTCGGCGACCGGCGACCCGAGTTCACCCGCGTAGCCGACGCACATCAGGACGAGGCCGACGCCGAGAATCGCGACGAGACGGCCGCGGAACGGCATGTGCCGCATGCACAATCCGGCGAGCCCCGCGGCCGCGATGGTCCCGGTCGCCAGTACCGCGGCGGGCTGGGTGACGAGCACCGCCCCGGCGACGCGCTCCGGCGACACGAACGGCGTCCACGAACTCGCCCCGCGCAGCACCTCGGTGAGCGAGGTCCACTGCGTGGTGACCCGGGACGATTCGATGTAGTCCAGGAACGGCGGACTCACGCGCGACAGGATCAGCAGCGGCACGACCCACCACGCGCATGCCAGGGTCAGGCCGGCCGCGGTCCAGGCGCCGAACCGCCACCAGCGTCGGTCGCGCGGACTGTGCAGCAGCCACCACAGAGCGGCGACGCCGAGCGCTGCCAGCGTGGCGACGGCATTGACCGCGCCCATCAGCGCGACCGCGGCCGACGCACGCGCGGCCTCCCGCCACAGCGGGGCAGCGTTCTCGGCCCGCGTGTCGAGTGCCCGCACCACCGGGATCAGCACCCACGGGGCGAGCATCATCGGCAGGGTCTCCGATGAGATCGAGCCGAGGGTGGTCAGGACCCGCGGGCTGAGCACGAAGACGGCGGCGGCGATGATCCGCGAGGCGGGCGAGCCCAGCCGCAGCATCTCGGCGAGGCGGACGATGCCGACGAAGCCGACGGTGAGCAGCACCGCCCACCAGAGGCGTTGCACGATCCACGGCGGAACGGCGAGAAGGTCACCCAGGGCGAAGAACGCCCCGTGGGGGAAGAAGTACCCGTAGGCCTGGTTCTGCACCTGCCCCATCGGTGCGTTCGGCGTCCACAGATGCGCGGCGCGCGCGAGGAACCCGAGCGGATTCGCGGTGAGGTCGAGTTTGGTGTCGGCGGCGATGCGGCCCGGTGACTGCAGCAGGCAGATCAGCAGCGAGATCGCGCCGACGACGGCGATACCGCGTCGGCTGAGTACGGACTGATCCGGTGGCGGAGGCGGAGTACTCAGTTGCGGCTGCTGTCGATCAGGAGACGCCGGGACCGGCGGCGTCGTGGATGGGTCAGTTGGTCTCGCCGGCTCCGCCGCGCGAACCGTAGTCCACCGAACCCTGGACGAATCCGTTGTTCGGGCTGATGTTGTTCAGATCGGTGGACGGGCTGTTCTCGGAGGCCAGGAACCCGCCGAGGAACACCGCGCCGAGTCCCACCAGGATGCCGGCGACCCCGGCGACGGCTCCGGCGACAAGGCGGTTGTTGGTCATGTCGATGAAACTACCATCGCTCGAGTCCGTTTCCGGGTGACACCCGCTGACACCTGCGGGTGCACGGTGTCGAGCTCAACGTCCGGAACGCACTTTCGTGAGGGCGCGATCCCACAACAGACGCACGCTCGACTTCACCATCTCGGGTTTGTCGACGTCGCGGCTGAGCAGCATCGTAGACGTCGCGATCGTCTTGGCAGAGGCCTTGGAACGATGCCCGGAGTCCAGGTGGGGCTGCGGGTCGTACTCGATGATCAACTGGATCGCCTCGGCGCGTGCACGCCCGGCGATCTGTTCGGCCAGCCAGAGCGCGAGGTCGATGCCCGCGGATACGCCGGCCGCGGTGACCAGGTCGTCGTCGGGCGCGGCACGCACGATCCGCTGGTCCGACACCGCCTTCGCCCCGTGCAGCGTCAGCCCGGCCATCGACGACCAGTGCGTCGTGGCGGGCTTCCCGTCGAGCAGACCGGCCGCGGCCAGGATGATCGAGCCGGTGCAGACCGACGTCGTCCACTGGGCGCCCGGCCGTACGGCACGCAGCCAGTCGAGGACCTTCTCGTCCTGCGAGGCGGCCAGGAAACCGGGACCACCTGGCACCAGGACAACGTCCGGTGGTGGGGTCTCGTCGAACGAATGCGTGGCTCCGACGACGAGCACGCCCGAGTCGGCGACGACCGGCCCGGGTTCGTGCCAGACGAACCTCACCTCGGTGTCGGGCAGGGCTCGCAGCACCTCGTAGGGGCCGATGAAGTCCAGCGCGGTGAACTGCGGGTAGAGCACGATCGCTATCTGGGTCATGGATGCCTTTCGGGTCGTGGGTTCTCGGGTGTGCGTCTAGCGGAAGGTGCGGCGGTACTGATCGGGCGGCACGCCGAGCCGGCGGACGAAGGTGCGCCGCATCGTCTCGGCCGACCCGAACCCGCACCGGGTGGCGATCACCGGCATCGTGTCGTCGCCCTGGGTGAGTGCCCGGCGGGCGGCGTCGGTCCGGACCCGTTCGACATAGGCGCCCGGCGCCTCACCGGTCTCGTCGGTGAAGATGCGGGAGAAATGACGCGGGCTCATCGACGCGTCGCGGGCGAGATCGTCGACGCGGTGCACCCGGCCCGGCTCGGCCTCGATGCGTTCCTGGATCTCGCGGATCGCCGTGCGCCGGGCCCGAGGCATCCACACCGGCGGGGCGAACTGGCTCTGACCACCTGGGCGCCGCATGTAGAGGACGAGCCACCGCGCGACGAGCTGTGCGAGCTCGGTGCCGTGGTCCTCCTCGATGAGGGCCAGCGAGAGGTCGATACCGGCGGTGACGCCCGCGGAACTCCACACCCGGTCGCTGCCGCGCACGAACAGGGCCTCGGCGTCGACCTGGATCGACGGGTATCGCTCGGCGAGCAACCCGGTCACGGCCCAGTGCGTCGTCGCGCGTTTGCCGTCGAGGAGGCCGGCCTCGGCGGCGAGGAACGCGCCGTTGCACACGCTGACGACGCGTCGTGCCCGTTGCGCCGCCCGTCGGATCCAGTCGACGAGGTCGGGGTCGCGGGAGGCGTCGTGGACGCCGGTGCCGCCGGGCAGGATCAGGATGTCGAGCGGCTCGGCCGGGTCGGGCAGCGGCTGCGCGACGAACTCCAGCCCGACGCCGGTGCCCACCGGCAGACCGGACTTCGACACCAGCCGCAGGTCATAGCGGACCTGCGCGCCCTGGTCGGCAAGGGCATACGACGCGGTGGTGAACACGTCGGCCGGACCGGTCACGTCCAGGGCCTGCACCCCGGGGTATCCGAGGATCACCACCGATCGAGTCATGAAGACATCGTTTCCGACCCGCACCGTGGCGTCCAGGCCACGCATCCCACAGATCAGGACACGTCACTGTTGATTGAGCTGGTCCCCACCGCCGGTTGAGCGGGCACCCGTCCCCGCTGCTCGAGCCGGCTCGCCCCCCGCTGGTTGAGCCGGCCCCGAGCGGAGCCGCCGGGCCGAGCAAGCGACGAAGGAGCGCGTCGAGGTCGAGGCGCCCCACCCCCGCTGGTTGAGCCGGCCCCGAGCGGAGCGAGGCGCCGTGTCGAAGCCACCCCCCGCTGGTTGAGCCGGCCCCGAGCGAAGCGAGGCGCCGTGTCGAAGCCACTTGGTGACCTCGACAAGCTCGGCCGTCAGGTGGGGACGCTCGGCCAGCAGAGCTGCGCTACAACGTGACCTGCGGTTCCTTCTCGCACTTCGCGGGCACGATGAACACCGGCCGATGGCAATGTTTGAGGACCCGCTCGGCGACGCTGGACCGCAGCAGTGCCTTCAGTCCCGACGCCCCGCGGGTCCCGGTGACCAGCAGATCGACGTCGAGCGCTTCGGCGGCGGCGACGAGCGCACCCCACACCGTCGACTCCACCTCCACAAGCGATCCGCGCGCGGTCAGGCCGCACTCGGCGGCGAGTGTCACGCCGCGCTCGTTGATCGCGGCGGCCTCGTCTTCGAGGGCCTGGTCGACACCGGCGTCGAGTTGGGTGTCGATGAACGGCTGCATCCCGCCGGCGAGGGTGGACATACGTGCCGGCGTCATGCCGCCGGGCTGCCAGGCGGTGACGACCACTGCGGATTGCGCGCGAAGGAATTGTCCGGCGTATCGGATGGCGCGGTCGGCGTTCGGGGACCCGTCGTAGGCGATCATCAGTGTTTGTGCGGCACTGTTGCCGCCGCTACCGCGCCCGGCGGTGGCGGACCCGGACGAATCGGACCCCACGTCCATTGGCTCAGACTACATGCCAGACTCGTGCCATGGGCCCAACTCGCAGACCCCGACGGATTCGTCGCGAAGGGATCCGTGACAACTGGATCCGGAATGCGATGACGACAGGGACGGTCGCCGTACTGTGCGCGGCGCTGGCGGCGTGCGCGTCGTCGACGCCGGACTCACCGCCACCGACTCCCTCGTACTCGGCGTCGTCGCTCGCTTCGACGTCTTCGTCGGCGTCGCCGACGACCGTTCCGGTTGCAAACAGTTGTGGCGCAAGCGAACTCGCGAAGCTCTCCGTACGCCAGAAGCTGGCGCAGCTGATCGTCGTCGGTGTCACCGGGGCGGCCGACGCGCAGCAGATCGTCGAGAACGAGGAGATCGGCGGGATCTTCGTCGGGAGCTGGACCGACAAGGCGATACTGACAAGCGGTGCGGCAGCACGTATTTCGCAGAACTCGCCGATCCCGCTGATGGTCACCGTCGATCAGGAGGGTGGTCGGGTGTCGCGCCTGTCCGCGCTCGGTATCGACCACGCGTCGCCGCGCGAACTGGCACAGACCAGGACGCCCGAGCAGGTGCGGGCGATCGCGGCCGATGTGGGCCGCAAGCTCAAGCGGCTCGGGGTCACCGTCGACTTCGCTCCCGTCGCCGACGTCAGCGACGAATCGGACAATGAGGTGATCGGCGACCGGTCCTTCAGCAACGACCCGGCCGTCGTCACCGAGTACGCGGGCGCGTACGCCGCGGGATTGGCCGACGCGGGAATCACGCCCGTGTACAAGCACTTTCCCGGTCACGGACACGGCTCGGGCGACTCGCATCTCGGCATCGTGACGGTTCCGTCGCTCGCGGAGCTGCAGGACAGCGACCTCGTGCCGTTCCGGACACTGCTGCGCGACCCGGGGACCGCGGGCGCCATGGTCGGGCACCTGATCGTGCCCGGTCTGACGAAGGGGCTGCCCGCCAGCATCAGCCGGCCCGCGATCCAGATGCTGCGCACCGGCGTCGGCTACGACGGTCCGCGATTCAACGGCGTCATCTACTCCGACGACCTGTCGGGCATGGCGGCGATCAACGCCCAGTACCCGATCGAGCAGGCGGTGGAGAAGTTCATCCTCGCCGGCGGCGACATCGCGCTCTGGCTGTCGACCGACCGTGTCTCGTCGGTGCTCGACAATCTCGAACGCGCGGTGTCAGCGGGTCGACTGGCGCCGGCACGGCTCGACGACAAGGTCGTGCGAATCCTTCGATCCAAGGGTGTGGTGAACTGTTGACCTGCTGAGTCCCCCCGGCGCCGACGGCCTGAATGGGGTTTCACCTTACCGATTGGTAAGTTGTTGATATCGTCGACGGAACAGATGTCGGGAACGGAGGTGGCGGTCATGTCGGGCGGAACCAAGCGCCTGCCACGCGCGGTGCGCGAGCAGCAGATGCTCGACGCCGCCGTCAAGGTGTTCTCGCAGAACGGCTTTCGTGAGACCTCGATGGATGCGATCGCGTCCGAGGCGCAGATCTCGAAGCCGATGCTGTACCTGTACTACGGCTCCAAGGACGAACTGTTCAGCGCGTGCATCGCCCGTGAGTCCGGTCTCTTCATCGACGCGATGAGCGTCGGTTTCGACCCGTCGCTGTCGCAGCGTGAGCAGGCCGTCACGGTGATCCGTGAGTTCCTCCGCTTCGTGCACGAGCACCGGCAGTCCTGGCGGGTGCTGTACCGCGTCGCCATCGGCACCGCCGGTTTCGCCGGCATCGTCTCCGAGAGCCGCCAGCGGGTCACCGAGATGGTCGCCCAGCTGATCAAGGCGGGCACGACCGTCGAGGTCGACAGCGACATCGACTTCGAACTCACCGCCGTCGCGATCGTCGGCGCCGCCGAGGCCGTCGCCGACCGCATCACGGAGGGTGACGTCGACCTCGAGCGGGCCACCAGCCTCCTCGTCGGCATCACCTGGCGCGGCCTGAAGGGCGTCGGTACCGACGCCTGAAGTGTCGACACCTGAGGTGCAACGCAAACGCTCCCGCGGCCCCGCTTCCTATCCGCTGATTGGATCCAATAAGCGGGACGGAAACGAGACCGCGGGAGCGAAAGGCGAGAGCCCTCAGCCCTCCCGCGTCGTCGCGGTGAGGTGCGGGAATCCCTTGCGGCGGTCGCGGATCGCGATGTCGAAGTTGCCCTTGCCGTCGATGCGACGGGTGTAGAGGTTCACCTTGGCCGGCAACAGGATCGGCTTGCCGAACCTGACGTCGTAGGTCACGGCGTCGGGCAGTTGCGCCTCCACGTTCGCGACAGCTGCTGCGGCACTCCACATCCCGTGGGCGATGGCCTTGGGGAAGCCGAAGGCCTTCGCCGGCAGGTTGCCCATGTGGATCGGGTTGCGGTCGCCCGAGGCGGCGGCGTACTCGCGGATCCGCTTGAGGTCGACGGCCAGGATGGCGTCCGGCGGCGGCGGGGTCTTCGACTTCGGTTCAGGACCCCGCGGCTCGTCGGACAGGCTGGTGCGCTGCTGGTTCAGGAACGTCGCCGTCTGGGTGGTGACGAGTTCCGATCCGACGCGGATCTCGCTGACGACGTCGATCAGGATGCCCTTGCGGTGCTCGCGCAGGTTCTGTGCATGCGTGACGATGTCGAGCGGCTCACCGACCTCGATGGGCCGCGAACGTTCGATGGTGTTCGTCATGTGTACCGAACCGACGGCGCCGAACGGGAACTCGTCGGACGTCATGAGCTTCATGACGACCGGGAACTGCAGCACGAACGGGTACGTCAGCGGCAGGGTGCCGCCGAACCGCTGCCCGGTCGCGTGGCAGTACGCCTGCAGCGCAGTCGAATCCACCCGCACGCCGTCGAGTCGGTAACGCGTCTCGGGTGCGGTCGCGTCGGCCGGGACCCGTGGCGGCTTGCCGATGCCGGGCAGCAGCGCGGTGACCGCCTTGCCGTACAGCTCGGCGGTGCCGGGTGCGGACGGGAGGGTGATCGTCTTGCCCATCAGGCCCCCAGGAATCCCTGGCCGCAGACGCGGACCACATTGCCGGTGATGGCATTGCTCGCCGGGTTGGCGAAGTAGGCCACGGTCTCGGCGACGTCGACGGTCTGGCCGCCCTGCTGCAGCGAGCTCATCAGGCGGCCGGCCTCGCGGGTCGCGAGCGGGATGGCCGCGGTCATCTTGGTCTCGATGAAGCCGGGTGCCACCGCGTTGATGGTGATGCCCTTCTCGGCGAGGATCGGCGCGTAGGCGTCGACGAGGCCGATGACGCCGGCCTTCGAGGCGCCGTAGTTGGTCTGGCCGCGGTTGCCCGCGATGCCGGCGATCGACGAGACGTCGACGACGGCGCCGCCCTCGCGCAGCGCACCCTTCTCGAGCAGCGTCTCGACGAGGGTCTGCGGTGCGATGAGGTTGACCGCGATGACCGCGTCCCAGCGGGAGTCGTCCATGTTGGCGAGCAGCTTGTCGCGGGTGATGCCGGCGTTGTTGACGATGATGTCGATGCCGCCGTGACGCTCGAGAGCGTGCTCGGCGAGCTTCGCGCCGGCGTCGGCCGCGGTGACATCGAGCGGGAAGGCGGTGCCGCCGACCTTGTTCGCCGTCTCCGACAGCGCGTCCCCGGCCTGCGGGACATCGGCGGCGATCACGTGCGCGCCGTCGCGGGAGAGAACCTCGGCGATCGTTGCACCGATGCCGCGGGCGGCACCGGTGACGACGGCGACCTTGCCCTCGAGGGGCTTGTCCCAGTTCTTCGGCGCGGTGGCGTCGGCGCCGCCGACCCGGATGACCTGGGCGTCGACGAAGGCCGACTTCGCCGACAGCACGAAGCGCACGGTCGACTCGAGGCCGGTCAGCCCGGTCTTGGCGTCGGGGGAGACGTAGACGAGCTGGACGGTGGACCCCTTCAGGAGTTCCTTGCCCAGCGAGCGGGTGAAGCCCTCGAGTGCACGCTGCGCGACGCGCTCGGAGGGGTCGGTGACCAGCTCCGGCGTGGTGCCGATGACCAGGAACCGCGCGCAGGCCGCGGTCGAGCGCATCGCGGGCTGGAAGAACTCGAAGAGCTGACGCAACTCGGCGGGAGTGGTGATTCCGGTCGCGTCGAAGACCAGGCCGCCGTACTTGTCGGCGCTGCGCCCGGTCGTGGCGTTCTGGATGAGGTCGTAGTCCTCGGTCGAGAGCATCTCGCGAAGCGGTTCGACGAGCCGGCCGGACCCGCCGAGCAGCACGGGGCCGGGCAGCGGCGGCTCGGAGGCCTTGTAGCGCCGTAGCGGCGGCGGGACGGGCAAACCGGCCTGCTTGGCGATGAATGCGCCGGGCGCGGAATGGACGAAGCTCGAGTACAGGCCAGTGTTTCCGTTGGCGGCCACGTTGATCTCCTCTGACTGTCGTTCGACAACGAACTTACTGATGAGTAAGAATACGCTATAGATACCGCACCCGACCCTTGGGAGATCGACGTGGCCGAACAGTCCAACCCCACCAGCAAGCCGAAGACCCGCAGCGATCGTCCCGTCGCGATCCTGGGCGGCAACCGCATCCCGTTCGCACGCCAGGACAAGGCGTACGCGAAGGTCGGCAACCAGGAGATGTTCACCGCCGCGCTCGACGGCCTGGTGAGCCGCTTCAACCTGCAGGGCGAGCAGCTCGGCATGGTCGCCGGCGGCGCCGTGCTCAAGCACGCCCGTGATTTCAATCTCATCCGCGAGTCGGTGCTGGGCTCGGCGCTGTCGCCGTACACCCCCGCGTTCGACATCCAGCAGGCGTGCGGCACCGGCCTGCAGGCCGTCACGACGGTCGCCGACGGCATCGCCCGCGGTCGCTACGACGCCGCGATCGGCGGTGGCGTCGACACGACGTCCGACGCACCGATCGCTGTGGGCGAGGGCCTGCGTCGTCAGCTGCTCGAGGTCAACCGGGCGCGTAGCACCAAGGACCAGATCCTCGGCGCCGCGAAGCTGCTGACGAAGCTCGGCATCGAGATCCCGCGCAACGGCGAGCCCCGCACGGGCATGTCGATGGGCGAGCACGCCGCCGTCACGGCCAAGGAATTCGGCATCAAGCGGGCCGACCAGGACGAGTTGGCCGCCCGCAGCCACCAGAACATGGCGGCCGCCTACGACGCCGGCTTCTTCGACGACCTGATCACCCCGTTCTTGGGCCTGACCCGCGACCAGAACCTGCGCGGCGACTCCACCGCGGAGAAGCTCGCCAAGCTCAAGCCGGTCTTCGGCGTCTCCCTCGGCGACGCGACGATGACCGCGGGCAACTCGACGCCGCTCACCGACGGTGCGTCGACCGTGCTGCTCGCCAGCGACGAGTGGGCCGCCGACCGCGGACTGCCGGTGCTCGCCTACTTCGTGGACAGCGAGACCGCCGCGGTCGACTACGTCAACGGTCCCGACGGGCTGCTCATGGCCCCCACCTACGCGGTGCCGCGCCTGCTCGCCCGCAACGGGCTCACGCTGCAGGACTTCGACTTCTACGAGATCCACGAGGCCTTCGCGTCGGTGGTCCTCGCGACCCTGCAGGCCTGGGAGTCCGAGGAGTACTGCAAGGAGCGCCTCGGCCTCGACTCGGCACTGGGTTCGATCGACCGCAGCAAGCTCAACGTCCACGGTTCGTCGCTCGCGGCGGGTCACCCCTTCGCGGCGACCGGCGGCCGGATCGTCGCGCAGGCGGCCAAGCAGATCAAGGAGAACGGCGGCGGTCGCGCGCTGATCTCGATCTGTGCCGCGGGCGGCCAGGGCGTCACCGCGATCATCGAGGGCTGACGACCCGAAGCGGACGTCATCGAGAGCTGGAATCCCGATAAGTGAGACGGATCGGCGACTGATCGGCCGATCCGTCTCACTTTCGTGGGACGAATCGGGGTACTCCGTCACATATTCGACAGAATCGGCCGTCCGGGGATGCCTCCGGCCGAAAAGTAGCGTAATTATGTCTATAGCTCCGGCTGCGCTGTCAGACCCCCGACCCGACAGCTCGGCCGGAGCGCCTACTTTCCCGACCGTAGTTCTGCGGCCACCCCCTGATCGGTAAATCGTCAGCCCGGCCGAGCTGCCAGCCCCGATGGATGGAGTTGTGACCCCAGGCTCTCGCCGAGCACGATCTGCGCTACGCGCCGTGCTCGCCGTCGTCGCCGTGATCACGCTCGTCCTCGCCGCGGAGTTCGTGGCCACCCGCTCCGATTCGCCACGCAACGCCGTCGTCGGCGGTATCGATGCGGGCGGTCGGAACTCCGCCGAACTGACCTCCGTACTCGACGAGCTGACGGTGCGTTCGCGGCAACCGGTCGTCTTGCGGACGCCGGAGGGCTCGGCCGAGGTCCCGCCCGCCGAGCTGGGACTCACATACGACGCCGACGCGACGCGGGCTCGTCTCCTCGAACAACCGCGCAATCCGCTCGTCCGTCTGGCCGCGCTGTTCGGCCGCGACGTCGACGTCGAGCCGGTCGTCACGCTGGATCGGACGACGATGAACGCGGCGCTCGACGCCCAGCGCGCGTCACTCGAGAAGGCCGCGGTCGAGGGTGGCGTGCACTACGACGGCACCGATCCCGTCGGGGATCAGCCCGCCAAGGGTGAACGCATCGCGCGAGACGCTGCCGCCGCGACCCTCGTCGACCGTTGGCTGGACGGCGCCCCCGTCGACCTGCCCATGGAACCCTTCTCGCCGACGGTGAGCGCCGAGGTCGTGGCCGCGACCGTCGCCGGACCGGCCGAACGGGTGGTCGCGGCTCCCGTGAGTCTCGTGGACCGCCGCAAACGGACGGTCGAGGTGCCCGCGGGAGACCTGGCGTCGATGGTGACCTTCGGGCCCGACGGCCGCGGCGGGCTCACTCCCCGAGCCGACGAGAAGGTGGGGCGCGAGATCCTCGCCCCCGACCTCGACGCCTCGCAACGGGCCCCCGTCAGCGCGACGTTCAGTCTGGCGTCCGGCCGTCCGCAGGTGGTGCCGGGCGTCGACGGCGCCGCGATCAACTGGCCGAAGACCCTCGCCGCCGTCGCCACGAGTGCTGCGGCCGACGGTGGCGATCGCAGGGTCGAGGTCGTCTACGACGACGTCGAGCCGAAGCTCACGACCGATGCCGCGCGCAAGCTCGGGGTCACCGAACTGATCAGCGAGTACACCACCGGTGGCTTCTCGAGCGCTTCCGGGGAGAACATCCGGCTCGTCGCCGCCGAGGTCGACGGGGCCCTCGTCCTGCCCGGAAAGGTGTTCTCGCTCAACGGGCACACCGGGCCGCGCGGAGCGGAGCAGGGGTACGTCGAGTCGACGATCATCGACCACGGTCGGGCGTCGAACGCGGTCGGCGGCGGGATCTCCCAGTTCGCGACGACCCTGTACAACGCGACGTATTTCGCCGGGCTCGAGGACGTCGATCACACCGAGCACGCGTACTACATCTCGCGGTACCCGGAGGCGCGGGAGGCGACCGTGTTCGAAGGCGCCATCGACCTGAAGTTCCGCAACAACACGCGGCACGGCGTGCTGATCGAGACCGCCTGGTCGCCGTCGTCGGTGACCGTGCGGCTCTGGGGCACGAAGGCGTTCGAGGTCGAGTCGGTCACGGGTGAGCGGGTTGCCCCCACCGATCCGCCGCGCGTCCGCGTTCCGCGCGGGGACGACTGCATCCCGAGCAGCGGGAGCAAGGGTTTCACGGCGTCGAACACCCGGATCATCAAGGACGCGCGTACCGGACGGGAGATCGATCGGTCCACCCGCACCGTCCGCTACGCGCCCGAACCCATCGTGAAGTGCGTCTGACCCCGGGGTGGTTCGGCGCGGGGTAATCTGATGTGGAGGATTTCGATGCGGGGTGTTTCCCCGAAGGGCTTTACCGAGCGATAGAACGCTCGATAGGCTCCGGGGCGTGGATATCAATGGAGCTAGTGCAATCGTCACGGGTGGCGCGTCCGGCATCGGCGCGGCTGCGGCTCGCCAGCTGGCGGCCAAGGGTGCAAAGGTCATCGTCGCCGACCTGAACGCGGACAAGGGCGAGGAACTCGCCAAGGAGATCGGCGGACAGTTCGTCGCCGTCGACGTGACCTCGACCGAACAGATCGAAGCCGCCGTCAACGCGGCCACCGAACTGGGCCCGCTGCGTGCGCTGGTCAACTCGGCCGGCATCGGCTGGGCGCAGCGCACCATCGGTCGCGACGGTGAGTTCGGGTCGGCCCACAACCTCGACGCCTACAAGAAGGTCATCGCGATCAACCTGATCGGCACCTTCGACTGCATCCGTCTCGCGGCCACCGCCATGAGCCGCAACGAGCCGCTCGACGGCCACGGCGAGCGCGGCGCGATCGTCAACATGGCCAGCGTTGCGGCCTTCGACGGCCAGATCGGCCAGGCGTCGTACTCGTCGTCCAAGGGCGGCGTCGTCGGCATGACCCTCCCGGTCGCGCGCGACCTGGCCGCGGTCGGCATCCGCGTCAACACCATCGCCCCCGGTCTGATCGACACCCCGATCTACGGTGAAGGCGAAGCGGCCGAGGCGTTCAAGGCCAAGCTCGGCGAGTCGGTCCTGTTCCCGCATCGCCTGGGTGCACCCGACGAGCTCGCCTCGATGGTCGTCGAGCTGGTCACCAACAGCTACATGAACGCGGAGGTCATCCGCGTCGACGGTGGCATCCGGATGCCACCGAAGTAGATCCGACACCCCACCGAGGTAACCGCGCAGACCCACCACCGGCCCGATCCGGTGGTGGGTTTGCCGTCTGTTCACCGGTTCTTTCCGTGAAAGAACTTTCATTCGCGCCTCATGAAGGTGTCACGCCGGCACCGCAGAGTGGTCGCCATGAACGTTCCGCACGCGATCGACCGACTTCCGGATCACCCGGGCCCGGTGACGATGTACGCGACGCGCCCACCCGTGCGCACGGTGACGCCGCCACCGTCGCCACGACGCACCCTCCTCGCCGCCGTCGGCAGCGCGCTGTCCCCGTGGGCGGCAGCCGGTCTCGTCGTCGTTCTCGGCGCCGGCGCGTTCGTCGGACATGCCGGGTGGACCGGGGAGTTGCCGTTCGACGCCGTCGTCACCCTCCTCGTCTTCCTGATCGCGGTGTGGGCGTGGATCTTCTCGCCGCTGGATGACACCTATGTCGCGCTGGGTGGCGGTATCGCTCTGGTGGTCTTCGGCATCATCGACGCCAACACCTTCGCGGGCACGCTCGGCTCCGGCGTGATCTGGTTGCTGATCGGTGCTTTCGTGATCGCGGCCGCGGTCACGGCGTCAGGTCTGTCGGCTCGTGTGTCGGCGCGGGTCGTCCGCCGGGCCCGGACGCCTCGTCAGTTGGTCCATCTGATCACCGCGGCCCTGTTGCTGACCACGTTCGCGATCCCGGCGACCTCCGGGCGCGCGGCCCTTGCTCTTCCGATCTTTCTCGCGCTCGCCGCGGTCCTGCGTGACCGACCCCGCCTGGTGCTGTGCCTCGCGCTGGTCTTCCCGATGGTGATCCTGTTCTCGGCGGTGGGATCGCTTCTGGGACCCGGTGCACACCTCATCACCGTCGAGATCGTCTCGGCCGCAACCGGTGGCGGTATCGGATTTCTGCACTGGGCGGTCCTCGGCATCCCCCTGGCCCTCGTGTGGTCGCATCTCGCGGCCGAGTCGGCACTGTGGTTGATGACCGATCACGCCGAGCGGGCACGTCCGCTGTGCGTGCCGCCGACCGCTCTCGCGACGACCGGCACGGTGACCTCCGGACCGCTCACGTCTGCACAACGACGGGTGTCCGTCATTCTCGGACTCGTTGTGACGCTGTGGTGTTCTGAACCCTTGCACGGTGTCGACCCGGCCATCGTCGCGGTGCTCGGCGCGCTGGCCGCGTCGGCGCCGGCGGTCGGCGCGACGACGCTGGGCGCGGCGCTGAAGACCATCCCGTGGACGCTCCTGCTGTTCATGGCCGCCACCCTCGCGCTGGGGATGGCGCTCAACTCCAGTGGTGCCGCGGAGTGGCTGGCGGATCAGGCTTTCGGGTCCATCGCCGAGACCGGGCCGGCGGCGGCCATGGTGTTCGTCGTCGTCGCGGCGATCGTCTCGCTGCTCGCGCATCTGGTGATCCAATCCCGTTCGGCCCGTTCGGCGGTACTGATCCCGATCATCGTGGTGACCGCCCCGGCCGTCGGGGTCGACCCGGTCGCCGCGGCCTTCCTGTCCACCGCGGCCGCCGGGTTCTGCATCACCCTCACCAGCTCGGCCAAACCGGTCGCCATGTTCGCGGCGAGCGACGACGTCCCGGGTTACGAACCCCGACATCTGCTCACGATGTCGGCGCTGCTCGCGCCGGTGTCGCTGGTGCTGCTCATCATCTTCGCGTTCTGGGTCTGGCCCTACCTGGGTCTGCCCCTGCTCTCGTCCTGACCGTCGCATCGCCGCGACTGTCCCGAATGTGCCTCCGGGTGCGAGTTCCCGTCTCCTCATCAAGACCTTGTCCGATCGATCAACAGGAGTGCCGATGTCCGTCCGAGTTCCGCAACGAATCCTGGTCGCCCCGAGTGGTTTCAAGGAGAGCCTCGACGCCGTATCCGTGGCGACCGCCATCGCCGCGGGGGTGCGGCGCACGCTCCCCGGGGTGCGCGTCGACATCGCACCGATCGCGGACGGCGGGGAGGGGACGGCGCGCATCCTGGCGGCCGCGGGCAACGGGCGGCTCCACGAGCTGACCGTCTGCGGCCCCACCGGTGAGCCGGTGCAGTCGCACTGGGCCGAGGTCGGCGTCGGTCGGAACCGCATCGGCGTCGTCGAGATGGCTGCCGCCGCTGGATTGGCGCTCGTTCCGGCGGGGCAGCGAGATCCCGGTGCCACCACCACTTACGGAGTGGGACAACTGATTGCCGCGGCCCTCGACGCGGGGGTGTCGGCGATTCTCGTCGGCTGCGGCGACTCGGGCACATGCGACGGCGGGGCCGGGGCGCTTCAGGCCCTCGGTGCGCGCGTCCTGGACCATGACGGTCACGAGATCGGGTGTGGCGGAAACGAACTGGCGCGCGCGGCGTCGCTGGACCTCACCGGTCTGCATCCGCGGTTGCGGGAGACCGAAGTGGTGGTCGCGGGCAACCCGCACAACGTCCTCTGCGGACCGAACGGCGTCGCCCGCGTCTTCGGGCCGCAGAAGGGGGCGACGCCCGCACAGGTCGACTCGCTGTCGGCGGCGCTCGACGTCTGGTCGGACATACTGCAGCGGGATGGGCTGGCCGACATCGACTATCGGCAGGGGGCCGGGTCCGGCGCGTCGGGTGGACTCGGAGCGGGGCTGGCGGCAGCCGGCGGGAAACTGCGGTCGCGGTTCGACGCACTACTCGATTCCGGGCTGTCCGGCATCGACCTCGATCATCGGATCGGCAAGGCAGATCTGGTGATCACCGCAGAGGGTTCGATCGACTTCCAGACCCCGCGCGGCAAGGTGCCCGCGGAGGTGGCCCGCCGCGCCCAGTTGCGGGGTGTGCCCGTTGTCGCGCTGGCGGGTTCGCTCGGGCACGGTGCGCCCGCCGTCCACGACGTGGGGATCGGGGCGATCGCGTCGATCATCACGGTACCGATGCCGCTGTCGGAGGCGGTCGCCAACGGAGAGAAGCTCCTCGCCGACGCCGCCGAGCGCACCATGCGGATGATCCTCCTCGGCGCCGCGGTCTCCGCCCGGGCCGGGCAGCGGAAGCGGAAGAAGGCGGTCTGATCGCTGCGCAAACCCACCACTTTTCGGCATATCCACCCCCTTCAGACGGGGTGGATATGCCGAAAAGCGGTGGGTTTGCGGGTTCGGCCGCCGGTCCGGTAACGGCACCGGCGCACGGGTAGTCTTCGCGCGTGACCAACTCGCCATACCAGCCGGGGGACCCGCGATTCGGGCCACAACCGCAACCCGGGCAGTACCCGCCGAACGGCGGGTATCCGCCACCGAATCAGCCCTACGGTGCTCCGCCACCGAATCAGGGGCCTTACGGTGCGCCGCAGCCGTACCCGGGTCCGATGCCGGGCGGGATGTACCCGCCCGGGGCGCCGTTCCCGCCGCCACCGAAGAAGAAGCGCACCGGTCTGTGGGTCGCGCTGGGAATCGTCGGGGTGCTGCTCTTGATCGTGATCGCCGGTGGCGTGGCGCGGGTGCTGGTGTCGTCGGCGCAGGGAGGTGGGGTCACCGACACCAGTGACGTCGACGCCGGCGAGTGCATCGTCGTGACGGCGGAGCCGGAGACCCTCAAGGCCGACGAGGTGTCCTGCGGCGACACCGACTTCCACTACCTCGTCGCGGAGAAGTCCATCACGCAAGGACTCTGCGGTCCCAACTACTCGCGCTACTGGGTCGCGGGCGAGGAGGGCGCGCTCTGTCTGGCGCCGGTGTACCAGGAGGGCCGTTGTTACTACATTCCGTCGGCGACCGGTGGTACCGCGCTCGCCGACATTCGTGAGATCGACTGCGGGTCGCCGGTTTCCGGCGGAACGAACATCCGCGTGGACACCAAGGCTGCGGGGGAGCCCCAATGTCCCGACTCGGACGGGACCTACTTCGCGCAGAAACCGCGCCCCGTCGGCTATTGCTTCAGCGTGATCGAGTGACGATGGCGCACCGCGGGGTCTGAGCCGCGATGTGCGCGGGCTCGCCGCAAAGAAGAACTCCCACCGGCGGATTCGCCGGTGGGAGTTCTCAGTATGGTCGGGCTCAGAAGGCCGCTTCGTCGAGTTCCATGATGTCATTGTCGATGTTCTCGACGGTGACGCGGACCGAGGTGAGCAGCGGGAGCATGTTCTTCGCGAAGAAGCTCGCCACGGCGACCTTGCCCTCGTAGAAGGACTTGTCGGCGTCGGAGGCCCCGTTGTCGAGAGCTGCGAGGGCGACCTCGGCCTGGCGGAGGAGCAGCCAGCCGATGAGCAGGTCGCCGACGGCCATCAGGAAGCGGACCGAACCGAGTCCGACCTTGTACAGCTCGGCCGAGTTCTCCTGTGCCGCCATCAGATCGTTGGTCAGCGAGGCAGCCATCGCCTGCACGTCGTCGAGCGCCGTCTTCAGCAGTGCCCGCTCGGTCTTCAGCCGGCCGTTGCCCGCCTCGGAGTCGATGAAGCTCTGGATCTGTCCGGCGACATGCGCGAGAGCCTGGCCCTTGTCGCGGATGATCTTGCGGAAGAAGAAGTCCTGGGCCTGGATCGCCGTGGTGCCCTCGTACAGCGAGTCGATCTTCGAGTCACGGATGTACTGCTCGATCGGGTAGTCCTGGAGGAATCCCGACCCGCCGAGCGTCTGCAGCGACTCGTGACCGAGGGTGCCGTAGGCGCGCTCGGAGCCGACGCCCTTGACGATCGGGAGCAGCAGATCGTTCACGCGGTGGGCCATGTCGGGATCGGCGCCGGACACGATCTTCGCGGCGGCGGTGTCCTGGTGCGACGCGGTGTAGAGGTAGATCGCGCGCAGACCTTCGGCGTAGGCCTTCTGGGTCATCAGCGAACGACGCACATCGGGGTGGTGGGTGATCGACACGCGCGGTGCGGCCTTGTCGGTCATCTGGGTCATGTCCGCACCCTGGATGCGCTCCTTGGCGTACTCGAGCGCGTTCAGGTAACCGGTCGACAGAGTCGAGATGGCCTTGGTGCCCACCATCATTCGCGCGTGCTCGATGACCTCGAACATCTGCGCGATGCCCTTGTGGACGTCGCCGACGAGCCAGCCCTTGGCGGGGGTGCCGTGCTGTCCGAAGGTGACCTCACAGGTGGCGGACGCCTTGATGCCCATCTTGTGCTCGACGTTGGTGACGAAGACGCCGTTGCGCTCGCCGAGTTCGCCGGTCTCGAAGTCGAAGTGGTACTTGGGCACGAAGAACAGCGACAGACCCTTGGTGCCCGGGCCGGCGCCTTCGGGGCGGGCGAGCACCAGGTGGAAGATGTTCTCGGTCATGTCCTGATCGGCCGAGGTGATGAATCGCTTCACACCGTCGATGTGCCAGGAACCGTCTTCCTGCTGCACGGCCTTGGTGCGTCCGGCACCTACGTCGGAACCGGCGTCGGGCTCGGTCAGCACCATGGTGGCGCCCCAGCCGCGCTCGGAGCAGATGGCAGCCCACTTCTTCTGCTCGTCGGTGCCGTTGTTGTAGAAGATGTTCGCGAAGCCCGCGCCGGCGGCGTACATGAACACGGGCGGGTTGGCGCCGAGGATCATCTCGCCGATGGCCCAGTACAGCGAACGCGGGGCGGGGAGGCCGCCGAGTTCCTCGACGATGCCGATCTTGTCCCAGCCGCCCTCGACCAGGGCGTTGTACGACTTCTTGAACGACTCGGGGATCGTGACGGTGTGCTCGTCGGGGTCGAAGACCGGGGGATTGCGGTCGGCGTCGACGAAGGACTCGGCGATCGGGCCCTCGGCCAGCGCACGGACCTCGCGCAGCATGTCGACGGCTGTCTCGTGGTCGAGGTCCCCGAAGTCGCCGGACTCCAGTACCTTGTCGAGCTCGAACAGTTCGAAGAGATTGAACTGCAGGTCGCGCATGTTGCTCTTGTAATGGCCCATGGTTGTTCCTTGTCTGGTGTGGCCGTCTGCGATGGCGTCCTCGACCCGGTCCGATCGCTCACGGTTGTGCGCGTACCGGCCGGATGAGGGGCTGTTCGGTCCGAGCTATGTTACTCGCCGGTAACCCTAGAATAGCCCCATATCCCCGCCGGATCAATCAGAAGATGTGTGATCTGCGCCGGTTGGCGCACCCGGAGCGCCGAGAAATCCGCAACGCCGGCGCAGGAACCGCGAGTACGTTCCAATGAACGAATGCGCAGACTGGTGATCGGACCCGCACGTGTCGGTGCGACAGGTTTCGTGAGCGTCGTGATCTCGATCGTCGCCCTGGCCGCCGGACTTCTGGTGGCTGTCGCCCCGGCAGACGCCGCGGCGACGCCCTCGTGGGACGGCGTGTATTCGTTGAAGCGGTTCGCCGCCTCGAAGACCGGAACGAGCCTCGCGGCCCGGCAGGCGGAGCCGGACTTCTCCGACGACTACACCTTCAGGACATCGTGCGACGGCGGTACGTGCGTGGCGACGGTGATCGACGGGCCGAAACCCGCGAATCCGACGCTGCCGCAGCCGCCGCGCTACACCTGGGAGGCAGGATCCTGGGTGCATCGCTATGACTGGGAATGGGACTGCTGGCAGGGCGCGGGTGTGCCCAAGGTGTGGCGCCCGGCGACGTCGATCGCGACTTACACCCCGCAGGGCGACGGCACGCTGAAGGGCGTGTGGCGGACCACGATCGACGGCGTGCCCTGCGACGGGACGGTCGTCATGAACGTCGCCGCATACCCGGTGACTCCGCCGGCGCCCGCCTGGAATCTGTCGTGATCGACGTCTTATAGCGCCGAGCGCAGGTACTCGAGATCGTCGGGGATGCCGTCGCCGGGTGTCTCCAGGATGACCGGTGCGCCCGCCGCCTCGGCGACCGCGACGAGCACCTCGGGGTCAATGTGGCCCGACGCGAGGTTGGCGTGACGGTCGCGGCCCGAGTCGAACTCGTCGCGAGAGTTGTTGAGGTGCACGAGATCGATCCGGCCGGTGATCTGACGGACGCGCTCGACGAGTCCGACGAGATCCTCGCCGCCGGCCCAGGCGTGGCAGGTGTCGAGGCAGAAGCCGGCCTGGTCGAAGTCGCCGACGGCCTCCCACAGACGGTCGATGGACTCGAGCGTGCGTGCCATCGCGTGGTCGCCGCCCGCGGTGTTCTCGATGAGGATCGGGACGCCGAAACCGCCCTTGTCGGCCTGGCGGTCGAACAGCTTGCGCCAGTTCGCGAATCCCTCGGCGCTGTCCTCCCCGTCGCGCAGATGCCCGCCGTGGACGACGAGCCCGAAGGCGCCGAGTTCGGCGGCGGCCGCGGCCTGCTGCTCGACGGCCTTGCGCGACGGCATCCGCAGCCGGTTGTTCAGACTGGCGACGTTGATCTGGTAGCTCGAGTGCACGACGACGTCGATGTCGGACTCACGGAACTCCGCCGCGCGCGGGTTCGGCTGCGGCTTCTTCCAGCTCTGAGGGTCCGTGACGAACATCTGGAAGACATCGATCCCGAGCTCGGCGGCAGTGGCCAAGGGGTCGGCGTCCTCGCGAAGATGGGCTCCGATGCGCATGTGGCAACGATAGTGGCCCGCCCCGACACGCGGACGCCCCCGTCGTCGTCGATCACGGGGACACGCCGGGGCGGTCACCTCCATCGTCCAACCGGCTCTCCGCGGCGACGGGAGATCAGTCGCCCAGACAGGGCTCGGTCTCGATGGTGATCGGGACCCCGGGTGCGATGAGGAGTCGACACGGTGCCGCGCTGTCGTGATAGAGGTTCAGCCACTCGTGACCGCGGGTTCCGTCGGCGTACACCGCGTCGAGGGTGCGGTTGAGACGGGCCTCCGCCTCCTTGTTGATGATGTAGCGCTGGTCGCCGTAGCGCAGGTAGCGATTGGGCACCGAGACCTCCTTCAGGGGATCGACGCCCTCCAGTGTGATCCACAACACCCTGATCGGCGAGGCGTCCGGCGAAAACCGCTGGCGGAGACCGTTCGCCCCGGGTTGCGGCATCGGAAATGCTCAAATCCGACATGCCTGGCCGTCGGCTTGGCTCGCGAACAACAGATGACCATTACACTGACGGCAGTTTAAGTGGGTGGTTGCCCTGCGGGGTGTGACGGGCGGGGTTGTGTCGGGTGAGTGTCGACGAGACGGTGGGCGTCCCGCAGCCGGGCAGATCCTCCAAGCGCAACGAGCGCGAGAGCACCGAGACGACCACCTCCGACACCAAGGACTCCGTGGTGGCCACCGGTCGTGAGGACACCGACCGCGACGACACCGGACGCGCGGGTGTGGAACCGATCCTCGACGACCTTGCCGCCGCCGCCGAGATGGAAGCCGATCCCGAGAGCCGTCGCGATCTGACGATGGTCCGGCGCATCGCGATCGGCGCCTGGATCGTGCTGATGGCGGTGCACGTCGCCCTCTACGGTCTGGCCTTCGACCGCACGCGCCTGATCATCCTGATGTGTCTGGGACTCGCGGCCGCCTGTATCGGCCGGCGCAAGTTCATCACGATCCTCATCGACTGGGCGCCGTTCGCGCTGATCCTGATCCTCTACGACTGGACCCGGGACGTCGCGCGCATCGTCGACATGCCCACCCACTGGCATCTGGCGATCGATTTCGACGCTTGGCTGACCGGCGGGGTCAATCCCACGGCCTGGCTGCAGGAGCACCTCAAGCAGGCGAGTCCGCCCTGGTGGGAGGTCATCGTCAGCATCGTCTACATGTCGTACTTCATCATCCCGTACGCGGTCGCGGCCGTGTTGTGGCTGAAGGACCGCGCCGCCTGGCGACGCTACGCGGCGTGTTTCGTGGCGACGACCTTCCTCGCCCTGGTCGGGTACACCCTCGTCCCGGGCGCCCCGCCGTGGGCCGCCGCGCGATGCACCGCGGCCGAGGTCCAGGACTTCCCGCGCGACCCGATCTGCATGTACTCGCCCGAGGCCAAGGAACCCGGCGGTCTGCTCGGGCCGCTGGACAACGAGTACCCGGACGCCAACCCCTACGTCGAACGGATCTCGGCTCGCGGTTGGGGTTACCTCAACATCCACGCGGCGTCGAACCTCGTCGAGGTCGGGCAGGGCAAGTCCAACCTGGTCGCCGCGATCCCGTCGCTGCACGCGGGTCTGACGATGCTCCTCGCGCTCTTCATGTGGCCGCGGGTGAAGGCGCTCGGCAAGACACTGTTCATGGGCTACGCCCTCGCTATGGCGTTCGCCCTGGTGTACACCGCCGAGCATTACATCTTCGACATCGTGCTCGGGTGGCTGCTGGCCGCCGCGGTGATCGCGACCTACCAGATCATCGACCGCAAGATCTTGCTCCCGCGACAACGACGCCGAGCCGCCGAGGAAGCAGCGGCGGATTCGGGAGACGATCGGCGTCCCGACGACGCCAGGGCGTCGACGACGGCATCCTGATCTCGTAACCTGGCACCGTGAGCAGCCGCCGCAGAACCGGTCGTGGCGCCGTCGTCTGGCGCCGCGCACTCGTTCTCGTACTCGCTCTCGCCGTGATGCTTATGCACACGGTGGTGTCGGGTCATGGCGGGCCTTCCGGTGGCGAGAGCGGGATGTCCCACCATGCGGAGCATTCGGCGCTCACGGCATCGTCGACGATGACCTCAGCCCCGGAGATGACCGGAACCGACGACTGTGGTGAGCACTCGCACGACTGCGTCTTCATCCGTGCGGCCGGCGTCGATCTCCCGGCCGTGGTTCTCGTTCTCCTGCTCTGGTCGCTTGCGGCGCTTCCGCGGATCGTCGACACCGCTCGCCGTCGGACGACGATCCTGGGTCGTCCGCCGCCGTGGGCCATGTACTCCCATCTGCAACTACAGGTGATCCGCTGCTGAGTTGACCTCCGCGGACCGCTCGGTCCGTCGTGTCGTCATCTCTCCTCCCTCTCGGCCGGCGTCGCGCCCGCCGGGAACTCCGACAGCAGCAAGGAATGCACTCATGTACGTACACAACACATCTCGGCGCCGTATCCGGACGGCGGCAGGGATCGGCCTGGCCGCGGCGGCACTCATCGCAGTCGCCGGTTGCTCGCCCGACGAAACAGCGAGCGACGCCACCTCCGCCAACACCTCGGCATCGGTGGCGACGCAAGCTCCGGCGTCGGCCACTCACAACGAGGCCGACGTCGAGTTCACCTCGACGATGATCGGACACCATGACCAGGCCGTGGAGATGGCCGAACTCGTCGAGGGCCGGACGGACAATGCGGAACTGATCGCCCTCGCGTCGACGATCGAGAAGGCCCAGGACGCCGAGATCGAGCAGATGGAGAACCGTCTGCAGAGCTGGGGCGTCAGTACCGACGGCCTCGACGACGGCCACGAGAACATGGGCCACGGTGGTCACTCCGCGATGCCGGGCATGCTCAGCCCGGACCAGATGGCCGCCTTGCGGGACGCACGCGGTCCCGAGTTCGACCGGCTCTGGCTCGAGGGCATGATCCGGCACCACGAGGGCGCCATCGCGATGGCCGACGCGGTACTCGCCGACGGCGTAGACCCCGCGACGAAAACCCTTGCCCTAGAGGTCAAGCGGACCCAGCAGGCCGAGATCGACCAGATGAAGGGCTTGCTCGGCCAGAGCTGAGCACCAACAGACGGCGCCGGGGCGGTTGGGTCCGGAAACGGACGTCAACCGCCCCGACGTGTCGGCGGGTCACCTACCGACAGGCGCAGGACGAGTTTTCGTAGCGATTTCGAGTTAGGACCGTAACTGTCCTAACTCGACGACACACTCGGATCATGAGTGAAACCGAATCGACAGGAGGACAACCCGATCAGACCAATATCACCGACTACGACGATCCGAACGCGCCGTGGAACCAGGCGTGGGATCAAGAGGGTGGCATCGCCAACTGGAACGATGATGTGATCAAGGAGTTTCGGGAGAACGCGGGCAAGGTGGGCGGCGCTTACGCGGGCGCGGACCTCATCCTGCTCACCACCACCGGGGCCAAGAGCGGAAAGCCACACACGGTTCCACTGGGACCCTGTCACCGCGACGACACCATGTACGTGAGCTCGTTCATCGAGGACAAGTACCCGGCATGGTGGTACAACATCAAGGCGAATCCACAGGTCATGATCGAATTCCGAGACAATACGCACCAGGGGACCGGCAAGGTGCTCGAAGGCGAGGACTACGACGAGTACGCAGCCTGGGTGCTGGCCAACAACCCACTGCTGGCGGACTTCCAGTCCAAGGTCGACCGCCCAATCCCGCTGGTCGTGCTCACCATCGCCGCCAGTTGACCATCGGCAGACTCGGGGCAACCGCCCCGATGGCAGTGGTCGAGATCAGCCGCGCCGCAGCGGCAGACGCATCAGGTACACCTGATAGCCGATGGAGACCGAGTAGGTGAAGTAGAGTGTGCTGCCCTTCGACCACGGGTGGATGTACGGCGCGTAACCCGTGTACGGGTCCACCGAGGGTGCGACGATCTCACCGGAAGTCCATGGGCCCCAAGGGTTGTCGGCGGTGCGCAGCGTCACGCCGACGTCCTGGCTCGCCAGCGAGATGTACTTGCCCAGATAGTCGTTCCACTGGACCGACATCTCGCCCGTAGGGGCGCCCATCACCGGGGTGGCTGCGTCGGGGTTGTTCGGAACCCAACGGCCGTACGAGAAGTACTGCCACTTGCCGAGATTCTCGATGTCCTTCTCGTCGACGCGCGCGAGGTAGACACCGCCCCAGCGGCCGTCGGGTGTGCCGTAGTAGTAGACGGTCTTGCCGACCTTCAGGAAGGCGCCCATCTGGAACTTCTTGTTGCCGCCGCCATTGGGGCGGAACGCACCGACCGAGCGCCAGTTCTCGCCGTTGTCGGTGGAGGAGACGAGGCCCGCCCAGTTGGTGGTCCAGATGCCGGGCGAATCCCACCGTTTGACCGACATCACGGTCATGTACTGCTTGCCGTTGGCGGCCACGCCGGCGGTCGGGATGATCGTGATCTCGCGGCGGACGTTCGGCTTGAGCAGGCGCTTGGCATGACCCGGCCGGCCGGCGTGCGAGGTGAACGTCATGCCGTCGGCCAGGTGGCGGTCCGTGCTGCGCAGCAGGACGTTGGACCGCCAGTAGTAGAGCTCGCCGTACAGGAGGGACC
The DNA here is from genome assembly GCF_016924115.1 of Gordonia sp. BP-119. NCBI lineage: Bacteria > Bacillati > Actinomycetota > Actinomycetes > Mycobacteriales > Gordoniaceae > Gordonia > Gordonia sp. BP-119. The sequence goes on along the minus strand of NZ_JAFFZF010000007.1, from coordinate 2,143 downwards.
ACCCGTTGAACGACTGGGTGTCACCGAACGCCGTGAGGATCTCACCTCGGCCGTTGTCCCACATGACACCGAGATCGGTACCGACGATGTTGAACCGTCCGATGGTGTCGTTCATCGCGAATGGCCCCGTCAATCGGTTGACGATGGTCGCCGGACCGTTGGCGTAGCGGGCGGCGTGGGCGGGGGAGGCGGCCAGGGTCGTCGTCAGGGCCAGAGCGAGCAAGGTGACGACTAGACCCAGGAAAAGCCGTGCGAGGCGCCGTGTCATGGCCGTGACCTTATCAAGACCTGAGAGATATGTGTGAGGTCCGCTACGGTGCCCGACCACCGCGAACGGTCGTGTCGAACTCAGGCTTCGCGATAGCGCTCCGAGGTGTCCACGGTGGTGAAGTCGATCTGCGCGGCGGCGTTGTTCACCGCGGTCACGAGCGCGGTCCCGAACATGCCGTCGGCGTCGTAGAGTCCGGCGTTGCTGACCGAGACGCCGTCGTCCTCGATGTGGACGTCGGCCTCGACCCCGACCCGCTCACCCGACGGCAGACGGCTCAGGGCGACAGTCAGATCGCAGTTGATGAATCCGATGCCGGTGGTGCCCCAGTTCGACACCAGGCTCGCGGATTCGGCGCTGACGACCGCCCGCTGGAACGGGGTGAGCTTCTCGCCCGCCACGATGGGTGCGGCCCGCGACCACATCCGTTTGCGGTGCCCGTTCTGGTGATTGCCCATGTCGCGCTCCCATTCACCGACGGCGTCGTCCGCGGCATCGGAGGCGAACCGGGGGGACAGGTCGTCGTCGGAGGCGATCTCGGGTGGGTGGAAGGTGACCGCGTCGGCGGGGCGATGCCACCGCCGCCCGGGCGGGTTGGTCGAGGTGCGCAGGAACACCGTCGTGCCGCGCGCGACGAGCACCTCATCCGCACCTTCGGGGTGTTGGACCACGTCGACGTCGACGACCCGGATTCGTCCGCCCGATCGGACGATTCGGACCCGGGTGGAGGTGACGATGTCGCGCGCGGCCTTGAAGAGGTCGATGGTGCACCGGGCGGGTACGAACTCATCGTCACCGAACTCGGTCTCGACCGCCCGCGCGGCGAGGCCGCACACCGCCGGACCGTTCAGGGTGCCGGGCGCCCACAGGCTGGCGGCGAAGGGTGTCGGCCGGTATCGGAGACCGGCGCCGGGCCGGCCGGTGTCGGAGATCGGCTCGAAGAACGCGATGTTGGTCATCGTTACTTGTTACCCCGCTGTTCATCTGCGTCGGCGATGCGGTCGGGTTTGTGCCGCTCCTGAGCGAATAGCGCGCCGGATCCTGCTGTGCCGGATAACCTCCCACCATGACTTTCGCCACGGTGTACACCAAGCACTTCCCCGACGAACTGGTCGGTGCCGTCCGCACGGCACTCATCATCACGTCGATCGTCGGCATCGTGATCGGGGTCATCGCGATCCTGTGGCCGGGGCCGACCATCGTCGTCCTCGCCATCCTGTTCGCGATCTCGCTGATCATCGCCGGCATCTTCCGCATCTATCAGGCCTTCGCGGCGTCGTTCCTGAGCACCGGGGTCCGGGTGATGCTCGGCATCGTCGGCGCGATCGTGCTGCTGGCCGGCGTGATCGCGCTGTTCAGTCCCGGCGACGCCGTGTGGCTGCTGGCCGTGTTCATCGGCATCGGCTGGATCTTCCAGGGAGTTGCCGACCTGTACGCCGCGATCACCAAGTCCGGGCACGCACCCACCTGGTTCCTGATCCTCTCCGGCATCATCGCGATCATCGCGGGCATCGTGATGATGGTGTTGCCCGCGTTCTCGCTCGAGGTGCTGGCCTGGGTCGGCGGCATCATGCTCGTCGCGCTGTCGATCGCCACGCTGCTCACGCTGCCCAAGAAGGTCGAGCAGCCGGCCGCCGGGGAGCCCGCGGTCTGACCCGGAACACTCGTGAGCGTCACTGCTCTGCTCCCTGAGCTGAGGAGCGTGCTTGCGAGCGTCACGAAGGGTCTTCGCAACTCGTCTCGCCAGGACCCTAATGGGGGTGGATCGGCGTCCTGCAGGGGATGCTGGTTTGTGTGAGCCTTCCCGGCCGGTGACCACTCCGAGACCCTGAAACGGTGTCGGATTTCTACACGAAGACCGTGGCCCGGCCGGGT